>CBFGZU010000056.1:0-13020 GCA_965653335.1 uncultured Pseudolysinimonas sp. | reverse complement strand
CGCATTCGGCGAGTCAAGAGCGGGGACCCCTACCCCGATTGACTCGCCGAACGCAGCCCGCCCCTCCTTATGTCTGCGGTCGCTTCTTGTTGCGGCGCGGCACGTCTCGCTCGACGCCGCTCAAGAAACTCGGTGGTTGAGTAGTGCCGCAGGCGCGTGTCGAAACCACAACCGTGTCGAAACCACAACCCCGCGAGGGTCAGGATGGCGACGGGGTGCGGCGGGCGGAGCGGCGCACGCGGCGGGCTTCGCGGCGTACGCGACGGCGGGCGTCGCGGATGCTGCGCGGCGAAAGGCGCATCACCGGCCAGCCGTGCTGCTGCGCGTGGTGGGCGAGCGTGACATCCGGATTGACGACCACCGGGTGGCCCACCATCTCCAGCAGCGGGATGTCGTTGCGACTGTCGGAGTAGGCCCAGCAGTCGGCGAGGCGGGCCCCGGCACTCGCGGCGAGGTCGCGCGCCGCGTCGGCTTTGCGTTCCGCGTGCAGAGTGTGGCCGACGAGCCGGCCCGTGTAGACGCCGTCGACCGCCTCGACGACGGTGCCGAGGGCTCCGGTCAGGCCGAGGTGCTTCGCCATCACGGTGCCGATCTCGACGGGGGTCGCCGACACGAGCCACACCTCGTGGCCCTTCGCGATGTGATCTTGCGTCAGCCCGACGGTGTCGGGGTAGAGGCGCGTGCGGATGCGGTGCTCCCAGATGTGCTCCGCGAGCGAGTTGATGTCGGCGACGGTGTGGCCGCCGACCAGTCCGAGCGCGCGGTCTTTGGCGCTCTCGAGGTGGTCGGGGTTCTCGCCGACCGAGATGAACCGGCGCTGATGCCACGCGAAGCGCGCGATCTCCCGGAATCCGATGATCTTGCGGGCCCACGCCTCGCGGCCGAGGTGAAAGAGGCTCGTGCCGCGCATGAGCGTGTTGTCGACATCGAAGAAGGCGATGATCGGGCGGTCGCTCGGGACCGGGCTCTCCAACGGGGAGGTGACGGGGTCGACGCTCGGGGCGGTCTCCTCGGGCATCCCCCCAGGCTAGCTGCCGCGTACCCTGGACCGGTGCCTCACGTGCTGCTGCTCGGCAAGCCGGGCTGCCACCTCTGCGACGACGCGCGCGCGATCGTCGCCGAGGTGCTCGCCGAGTTGCCGGCGGTGACGTTCGAGGAGCGGTCGATCCTCGACGACGTGGCCCTTCTCGACGAATACGCGGAAGAGATCCCCGTCGTGCTCATCGACGGCCGCGTGCACACCATCTGGCGGGTCGACCCCGCCCGCCTTCGGAAGGCCCTCGGCTGAGCTTGCCAAGCGTCGACGATTTTCGTATAACATTAATGACATGGCTCAGCGCGAGACGATCAACGGAGAACCCGTCACCGAGCAGCAGATCGCTGCCTGGGCGGATGAGGCTGAGGCCGGTTACGACACCGCGGCACTGAAGAACCGCGGTCGCGGACGACCCGGTCGTGGCGCGGAGCCCTCACAAGTTGTCGCGTTGCGTCTCACCGTGGACGAGATCGCGGCCCTCGATGCTCGAGCCGAACGCGAAGGCAAGTCTCGGTCCGAGGTGATCCGCGGGGCCTTGGCTTCCGCGTGAGGGTCCACCCGTCCGCTCGCAAGCACGGGATCGAGCCTGAGGATGCGATCCACGCCGCGACGTGGGCGACCTGGATTGAAGACCTGGATGACGACAGCCCCGCCCGGCAACTTCGCCTCGGATTCGACACGCGCGGCCGGATGTTGGAGACGGTCGTGCTCGTTTTCGACAGCGGAAACGAACTGGTGATTCACGCCATGAAGGCGCGCCCGGCGATGCTTGATCTGCTTCCATAGCCGCGGGCGGCGCACCATCCACCCGTTATGGGATGTCGGGTCAAGGGGTAAGACGGTTGGGGCCCCGGAAGAGGTAGGTGACTTCGCGGATCGACGGCTGGTGCAGCAGCAGCATGATGGCGCGCGACAGACCCATGCCGAAGCCGCCGTGCGGCGGCACCCCGTAGCGGAAGAAGTCGAGGTAGAAGTCGAGCTCTTCCGGTTCGAGGCCCTTCTCGCGGGCCTGCTCTTCGAGCACGGCGACGCGGTGCTCGCGCTGCGCCCCCGTCGAGATTTCGACGCCGTTGAAGATGAGGTCGTACGAGTTCGTGAGGCCCGCATCATCCTCGTGGCGCATGTGGTAGAACGGCCGGATGCTGGAGGCGTAGTCGGTGAGGAACACGAACTCGTGGCCGAACTGCTCCTTCACATACGCCGCAATCTGACGCTCGCCCTCGGGGTCCATGTCGGCGTCGGCGCGCGGCACGGTGTAGCCACGCGCGGCGACGATCTCTTTGGCTTCAGCGAGCGGGATGCGGGGGAACGGCGTCGACGGCACGGTCACCGAGGCGCCGAAGGCTGCTTCGATCTCGTCGCCGTGCTTCTCTTTCACGGCGGTGAGTGCGGCGACGAGCAACTGCTCGTGCATCTGCATGACATCCTCGTGCGAGTCCACCCACGAGATCTCGGCGTCGACGGAGATGAACTCGGTCGCGTGGCGGGACGTGAACGACGGGTCGGCGCGGAACGCGGGCGCGATCTCGAAGACCTTGCCGAACCCGGCGGGCTGCGCCATCTGCTTGAAGAACTGCGGGCTCTGGGCGAGGTAGGCCTTCGTCTCGAAGTACTCGACTTCGAACAGCTCGGCGCGACTCTCCGATGCCGACGCCATGAGTTTCGGGGTGTGGATTTCGATGTAGCCGCGCTCGACCCACCACGTGCGGAGGGCGTGCAGGAACGTCGTCTGCACCCGGAAGACGAGGTTCTGCTCCGGCCGACGCAAGTCGAGGAAGCGCCAGTCGAGACGCTTGTCGATGCTCGAGTCGTCGGCGATGGGGGAGTCGAGGGCGGGCGCGACGACCTCGAGGTCGCCGATCTTCACCTCGAGTCCGCCGAGCTTGACGCGCTCGTCGTGCTTGAGCTCGCCCTCGACCGAAACGAAGGTGCCGGCGGTGAGCCCGGAGATCGCGGCAGCGATCGGGTCGGGCTGGGGATCGTCGCCCGCATCCAGCCGCGGGTGCACCAGCTGGGCCGCACCCGACTCGTCACGCAGCACGATGAACTGCACCTTCTTCTGGTCGCGCACGGTGTCGACCCAGCCGGCGACCCGGACGGGCCCTTCGGCGGATGCGGCGAGGTCGGCGATGAGGGTGCGAGAAGTCACGGAGGTCGAGTCTAGCTGCGGCCATAATGCGCGGCTTTCTCGCAGCTCCGGGCCTCGTAAGCTCATCAGGTGCCTGCCGACCTCGTCCACCTCGTGCGTCATGGCGAGGTCGAGAACCCCCGCGGCATCCTCTACGGGCGCATCGAAGGCTTCGGCCTGAGTGAGCGCGGCCACCGGATGGCGGAGCTTGCCGCCGCCTCACGGGCCGGCCACGACATCCGTGCCGTCGTCTCCAGCCCGCTTCAGCGCACCCGCGAGAGTGCCGCTCCGTGGGTTGCGAGGTTCGGCGGCGAGCTGATGGTCGACGAGCGGCTCATCGAGCCGACCAACCACTTCGAGGGCATCAACATGCGCCGCGACTTGCCGCGCCGCCCCGACCTGTGGCGTCACCTCGTCAACCCGCAACGGCCGTCGTGGGGGGAGCCGTTCCGCTCGGTGCAGCAGCGGATGCTGGCGGTGATCGCCGATGCGTGGGCCTCCGTCGACGGGGGTGAGGTCGTGCTGGTCAGTCACCAGATGCCGATCGTCATGGTCGCGCGCACCGTCGCGCGCCTTCCGCTCGCCCACAATCCGTCGAAGCGCCGCTGCGCCCTGTCGAGCATCACGACGCTCGAACGGCGGGGCGACGAGTTCGTCGAGGTGTCGTATACCGAGCCGGCCGCCGAGTTGCTCGCCGACGCGATCGACACGGGAGCCGTCTGATGCGCCTGCTCGTGCCGACGGTGCTCGCCGCGCTGCTGCTCGCGGGATGCTCGTCGCAGGACGGCATCGCCGGTCAGGATGGCGGCGGCTACATCTCCGGCGACGGGTCGGTGCTCATCATCCCGGCCGACGACCGCGACGACGTTCCCGAGTGGGGTGGGGAGACGGTCGACGGCGAGACGGTCGACAGCACCGAGCTGGATGGCGTCGTCGTGCTCAACTTCTGGTACGCGGGCTGCCCGCCGTGTCGGCAGGAGGCGCCCGATCTCGAGAAGGTCTTCCAGGAGTACGGCGATCGGGTGACGATGTTCGGCGTCAACATCCGCGACTCCGCCCCGACGGCGCAATCGTTCGAGACCGATTTCGGCGTCAGCTACGACTCGATCCTCGACGTGAGCACGCGCGACGTGCTGAGCGCGTTCGCCGGCGACGTGCCGCCGTCGGCCGTGCCGACGACGCTCGTGCTCGACGCGGAGGGTCGGGTCGCCGCCCGCATCTCGGGGCTGCTGCCCTCCTCGACAACGCTCGCCGACATCCTCGACGACGTGCTCGCGGAGGTGTGATGGGCGACGTGGTCGCCGACGGCGGCCTGTGGCTGGCCGTCCCCCTCGCGCTCGCGGCGGGACTCGTGTCGTTCCTCTCCCCGTGCGTGCTCCCGCTCGTGCCCGGCTACCTCGGATACGTGAGCGGTGTCGCCGGGGGGGCCGAGAAGCGTCGTAGCCGGATGGTGCTCGGCGCCCTCCTGTTCGTGCTCGGGTTCACTGTGGTGTTCATCGCGATCAACTTCCTCGGCGCGACGGTCACCCGGTTCTTTCTCGACTACCAGGACCTTCTGCAACGCGTCGGCGGAGCGGTGATCATCCTGCTCGGTTTCGTCTTCATCGGCCAGGTGAGTTTCCTGCAGCGCACGATCAGGCCGTCATGGCAACCGCGCACGGGGTTGCTCGGGGCGCCCGTGCTCGGGGTCGTCTTCGCGCTCGGCTGGACGCCGTGCCTCGGTCCGACGATCGCCGCGATCCTGCCGATGGCGGGCTTCGACCCCGCACGAGCCGCGTTGCTCGCCGCTGTCTACTGCCTCGGGCTGGGCATCCCGTTCGTTCTCGTCGCGCTCGGCTTCGGCTGGGTCGGCAGTTCGGTCGCATGGGTGAAGCGCCACATCCGCGTCGTCAACATCGTCGGCGGCGTGCTGCTCATCCTGATCGGCGTGCTGCTCGTCACGGGACTCTGGAACGTGCTGATGTCGGACTTCCAGGCGGTGATCGATGGCTTCGTCCCGGCCCTCTGACCACATCGACGCTCCCGAGGAGCGCGTCGCCGAGAACCCGCAACTCGGACCGGTGGGCTTCGCGCGTTTCCTCTGGCGGCAGCTGACGAGCATGCGCACCGCGCTGCTGCTGCTGCTGCTGCTCGCCCTCGCGGCAGTACCCGGGTCGCTCGTGCCGCAGCGCAGCTCCGACCCGAACGGCGTCTTCCAGTACGCCGCCCGCGACCCCGAGGGCTTCAAGATCCTCGACGCGCTCGGGCTGTTCTCGACCTTCTCGTCGCCGTGGTTCTCAGCGATCTATCTGCTGCTGTTCGTGTCGCTCATCGGCTGCATCATCCCGCGCACGAAGCACCACCTCGACGCGATGCGCGCCCGCCCGCCGAAGACCCCGGCGCGCCTCGCCCGGCTCGTCGGGTTCACGTCGGTCGAGACCACGGCGGATGCCGAGACCGCGGTCGTCGAGGCACGGCGCGTGCTGAAGAGCCAGGGCTACCGGGTCGAGCGCTACGGCGACTCGATCTCGGCGGAGCGGGGCTACCTGCGCGAAACCGGAAACCTGGTCTTCCACGCGGCACTCGTCGGGGTGCTCGCCGCGGTCGGCCTCGGCGGCGCGTTCGGCTACACCGGTCAGCGCCTGCTCATCGAAGGCGAGCCGTTCACCAACGTGACCGCCGACTACGACTCATTCAGCGGCGGCGCGGGGGTCGACCCCGACTCGTCGCTCGCGCCGTTCAGCCTGCGCCTGGACTCGTTCGACCCGGAGTACACGTTCCGCGACGGCGCGTGGCATCCGCTCGACTACGACGCCAACGTGAGCGTGCGCGAACCCGGCGGCGACTGGACCGACGCCGTCATCAAGGTCAACTCGCCGCTCGAGATCGGCGGTGCGCAGGTGTACCTGCTGGGCAACGGTTACGCCCCGATCGTCACCATTCGGGATCCGGAGGGCGTGGAGGTGTTCTCGGGAGCCGTGCCGTTCATCGCCCAAGACGCCAACCTGCGCAGCTTCGGAGTGATCAAGGTGCCCGACGGCCTGTCGGCGCAACTCGGGCTGACCGGCTTCTTCTACCCCGATGCGTATGAGACCGAGAGCGGCGTGTTCGCGTCGTTCTCGCCACTCCTCACCGACAACGCGCTGCTCACGCTGTTCGTCTACCGCGGCGATCTCGGGCTCGAGGACGGCAGCGGTGCGAACGTCTACTCGCTCGACACCGCCGAGATGGAGCAACTAGCCGGCCGAGAGGATGCCCTCGCGCTTCAGCCCGGCGACACCGTGGACCTACCCGACGGGATGGGCACGATCGAGTTCGAGCGAGTCGCCCACTATGTCGGCCTCGACATCCATGCCGACCCCGCACAGGGGTGGGTGCTCGGCTTCGTGCTCGCCGCCGTCTTCGGGCTGCTCACGAGCCTGTTCATCCCGCGGCGGCGGATGTGGATCAAAGTCGTCGTCGCCGATGGGGTCACCCGGCTCGAGTATGCCGGTCTCGCGCGCGGCGAAGACCCGGCGCTCGCCGCAGCGGTCGCCGACCTCGCCCGCGCCCACGGGGAAGCCCTCGAACGTAGGATGCCCTCATGACCCCCGAGACTCTCGCCGCCTGGTCGCTCGTCGGCGTGTACTCCGCGGTCGTCGTCTACGTGATCGCATTCGTCGTCTTCGCGCTCGATCTCGCGAAGCGGTCCGCGGAAGCGTCGCCGGCATCCGCTCGTTCTTCGGTCGCGGAATCGGCCGCTGGGGCGGGCTCGACCGCCGTACTCATCGAAGCGCCGCCCGTTCCTCCGGTCGTCGCGGGACCCCGCCGCAACGCCCGCGTCGCGCTCGCGCTCACCGCCGTCGGGCTGGCCGTGCACGTCGCCGCGATCGTGCTGCGCGGCATCGCGGCGGAGCGCGTGCCGTGGGCCAACATGTTCGAGTTCGCCCTCACCGGCACGGGCATCATGATCGCCGTCTTCGTCTTCGCGAACCTCTGGAAAGACCTGCGCTTCCTCGGCGCCTACGTCACCGGTCTCGTGGCCTTGCTGCTCACCCTCGCGACGATCAACTTCTACGACGCTGTCGGGCTCGTTCCGCTTCCGCCGCCGCTGCAGTCGGCATGGCTCGTCATCCACGTGCTCGTCGCGATCCTCGGCACGGGATTCTTCGCCCTCGGTGCGGGGCTGTCGGTCGCGCAGCTGATCCAGAGCCGTCGCGAGGCCGGCAAACTTGCGGGGCTGCGGTTGATGGCGACCATTCCGTCCTCAGAAAACCTCGAGCGACTCGCCTACCGGGTCAACGTCATCGGCTTCATGCTGTGGACCTTCACCCTCATCTTCGGCGCCATCTGGGCCCAACGCGCCTGGGGTCGCTACTGGGGTTGGGACACGAAAGAGGTCTGGACCTTCGTCATCTGGGTCGTCTTCGCCGGCTACATCCACGCCCGCGCGACCCGCGGCTGGCGCGGCACCCCCTCAGCAGTTCTCGCGATCATCGGTTTCGCGGCAGTGCTGTTCAACTTCACCGTCGTCAACCTCTTCTTCACCGGCTGGCACGCCTACTCCGGCCTCTGATCCCACCGGCGTGAGACATCCCAAATGGGATAACTCACGCCCTCGAGAGCACCATTCGGGATATCCGGTGTCACCCCGCCCGCCTCGGTGGGATGATCCTCGACATGAATCGCGAGACGGACGCGGGGTCTGCCTACGGTGCGGAAGTGCGTCGGGCAAACGCCTACGCGCTGTCGCGGAAGCCGTTGACAAGGGGCGAGCGACAGAGCGTCGTCGAGGCATTCAGCGATGCCGGCATCAACGAGGTCTGGATTGCTGACGCCAGCGATCGTGCCGACTTCTACTTCTTCGTCGAGCCCGCAGATGTCAGCGGTCGGGACGTTGGCGGCGTCCGTTCTCGACTCCAGAGTCTTTTTCCCGGAAGCAAGGTAGAGATCGGTCCGCGACCCGCCGGGGCGCCCGCGACGCGCATCCACATGCTCGATGACGCGAGGCCGGTTGACCGCGCATTGGGCGATCTGTCGATTCCGTGGGGGGCGGAGGCGGATCGTGACTCCGACTCGTGGGCTGAGTTCGTCGAACTCGAGGCGAAGATCGCCGGATGGCTGAACTCCGTCCGCGATAGCGGAACCGTACCCACGAACGAGATCTCGGTTTGGCGAGCGAGGATCGCGACCCGGTCCGAATGGTTGGAACGGTGGCCCGATCGGGTCGCACGTCTCGAGAGAGCTTGCTCAGTGCTCGCAAATGTGCGGGATGAAAGCGTCTAGGGGCGCTCGGTGTCAGCGAGATGGTCGAGACAGCTCTCCACTCTGGCGAGCCACCAGTCGCGGCGCTCCGCCGGTGCGGCCCAGCGGGCGAGCAGGTCGGGGTGGGCATCCACGCGGTCGACGGGGATGCGACCTTCGCGCGGCAGCAGCGGGTGCGCGGTGACGTCGGCGGCGAGCAGGGCGGCGGTGCCGAGGCCGCAGTCGAAGTCGAGGTCGGGCAGGGCGGCGGCGAGGCGGGCACCCATCGCGAGGCCGACCGAGGTGTCGAGGGCGCTCGACACGACGGCGGGAAGGCCGGATGCCGCCACGATTTCCAGCGCCGCCGTGATGCCGCCGAGGGGGGCGGCTTTCACGACGAGCAGGTCGGCGGCACTGGCCGCGACGACCGCGAGCGGGTCGGCGGCTTTGCGCACGCTCTCGTCGGCCGCGATCGGCAGCTGCCAGTCGCGCAGGCGTTCCCGAAGTTCCGCGAGTTCGGGAACCGACGCGCAGGGTTGCTCGAGGTATTCGAGGTCGAACGGCGCGAGGGCGTGCGCCGCGTGCTCGGCTTCGTCGACGTTCCAGCCGCCGTTGGCATCCACCCGGATTCGACCGGCCGGGCCGAGCCGCTCGCGCACCGCGCGCACCCGGGCGATGTCGTCGGAGAGGGTCTGCCCGCGTTCGGCGACCTTCACCTTCACGGTGCGGGTCGCGCCGAAGCGGTCGAGCACGGCGTCGATCTGGTCGAGGTCGACCGCCGGCAAGGTCGCGTTGACCGGCACGACGTCGCGCACGAGGTCGGGCTCCGCGCCCCAGCCGTCGTCGATCGCCGCCGCGAGCCAGGTAGCTGCCTCGGCATCCTCGTATTCGGCGAACGGCGCGAACTCGCTCCAGCCCGACGGCCCGCGCAACAGCACCGCCTCGCGAACGTCGATCCCGCGGAACCGAGTCGCGAGGGGCAGAGCCACGACGTGCGCCGCCTCGCGCAGCTCCCGACCCGACGGCAGTCCCATGGCCCCAGTCTGCTCGCTAGAGTGACGTCATCCGCGACTTTTCGCGCGGATCGAGCCGTCCGCCGCACGAAAAGTCGCGGATGGAACGGATGGAGCGGAAGGGAGGCCCCGCGATGACCCTTCCGCCGCAGCGTCCGCACTACCAGGGCGAGCCGAACCAGTACCGCCCCGTGCAGCTGCATCACGTTGCGGCGCAGCGGCAGGACAAGGCGCCGACGCTCGGGCAGTACTGGCGCAGCGACACCCGCACCACCCCCGGCCGCAAGCCGGCGAAATGGGCGGGTCGCGCCGCCTTCTGGCTCGGCATCCTCGCCGCGGCGCTCCTCTTCGGTGGAACCTACGTGATCGGCTCCGCATTCCTCGCGGCCGTCGCCGCCCCGGTGAGCGTCGCCGCCCTCGGCTTCGCGCTCATCGCCATCATCGCGGGGGTGGGCCGCGGTCTCGGCATCTTCGGCCTCGCGTTCGCGCTCGCCGGCAGCACCTTCTTCTGGTCGTGGCTCGAGCGCACCTTCGGCTGAGGCGACGAACCGGGCTCGAACACGAGAACTAGGCTCGTGACATGACCTCCGCGGGGAACGTGACGCCCGTCTCCGACCTCTTCGACGCCTCCCGCTGGGTCGCGGCGCCCGGGTTCGACGACCTCACCGACATCACCTACCACCACGACACCACCGGCCGCATCGCGCGGGTCGCGTTCGACCGGCCCGAAGTGCGCAACGCGTTCCGGCCGCACACCGTCGACGAGTTGGCGCGAGCCCTCGACGACGCCCGGATGAACTCCGCCATCGGCGTCGTGCTGCTCACCGGCAACGGCCCGAGCCCGAAAGACGGCGGGTGGGCGTTCTGCTCGGGAGGCGACCAGCGCATCCGGGGGAAGGGCGGGTACGAGTATCGGGAGGATGGTTTCGACACGCCGCCCGGGGCAGCTCCTCAACCGGCGGGGAGCGGAGGGAGGCTGCACATTCTGGAGGTGCAGCGGCTCATCCGGTTCATGCCCAAGGTCGTCATCGCGGTCGTGCCGGGCTGGGCGGCCGGGGGCGGGCACTCGTTGCACGTCGTGTGCGACCTCACGATCGCGAGTCGCGAACACGCGCGGTTCAAACAGACGGATGCCGACGTCGGCTCGTTCGACGGCGGCTACGGCAGTGCCTACTTCGCGAAGCAGGTGGGGCAGAAGTTCGCCCGTGAGGTGTTCCTCCTCGCGCAGGAATACGACGCGCAACGGGCGATGGAGATGGGGGCGGTCAACGCCGTCGTACCGCATGCCGACCTCGAGTCGACCGCGCTCGACTGGGCTGAGACCATCCTCGGCAAGAGCCCGACCGCCATCCGGATGCTCAAGTTCGCCATGAACGCCGCCGACGACGGGATGGTCGGGCTGCAGGTGTTCGCCGGGGAGGCGACCCGGCTCGCCTATGGCACCGACGAAGCCGCAGAGGGTCGCGATGCGTTCCTCGAGAAGCGCCAGGCGGACTGGTCGCCTTACTCCTGGCCGTTCTGACCCGCGTGGGATCCCGCTGATGCGTGCGCTCCGGGTGGTGCCACCCGGCCCGGGTGTTCTCGCTGACCTGCGGGGCGCGCTCGCCGGTGGTGACGCGATCCTCGTGGGCGCGCCCTCCGACGACCTTCCTGCCCAGGTCGAGCAGCGCGTCGCACTCGTGGTGGAGACGAGCGGCAGCACGGGCCGTGCGAAACGCGTCGCGCTGTCGGCCGACGCCGTGCTGGCCAACGCGGGCGCAAGCGAGTCGGCCCTCGGCGGCCCCGGGCAGTGGGTGCTGGCCCTGCCGACCCACTACATCGCGGGGCTCAACGTGCTCACGCGGTCGATTGCCGCACAGATCGATCCGGTCGTCGTGACGGGGGAGCGCTTCACGGCCTCCGGGTTTCTCGCGGCCGTGAAGCAGATGACGATCCCCGAGCGGTTCACGGCCCTCGTGCCCGCGCAACTGGCGACCCTGCTCGACGACCGCGCCGCGACCTCGGCGCTCGCCGGATTCCAGCGAGTGCTCGTCGGCGGTCAGGCCACCCCGGCATCCCTCCTTCAGCGGGCCGAGTTCGCGGGAGTGCGGGTCACGCGCAGCTA
This sequence comes from uncultured Pseudolysinimonas sp., assembly GCA_965653335.1. Classification (GTDB taxonomy): domain Bacteria; phylum Actinomycetota; class Actinomycetes; order Actinomycetales; family Microbacteriaceae; genus Pseudolysinimonas_A. Next base: position 1,537 of record CBFGZU010000056.1, on the reverse strand, counting down.
CGGGTCGAGCGAGACGAGCGGCGGGTGCGTCTACGACGGATCGCCGATCGGCAGCGCCTCGGTGCGCGTCGTCGACGGTGAGGTGCAGCTCGGCGGTCCGATGATCGCCGAAGGGTACCTCGGCGATCCGGAGCTCACAGCCGAAAGGTTCGTCGACGAGCTCGGGATGCGATGGTTCCGCACCGCCGACAGCGGCACCTTCGAGGCTGGGCGGCTCGCGATCACCGGTCGCCTCGACGACGTCATCATCTCGGGCGGACTGAAGGTGTCGCTCGGTGCCGTCGAGCGACTCCTGCATGAGAACGGCTTCGAGGATGCCGTCGTCGTGGCGTCCCCGGATGCGAAATGGGGCGAAGTGCCTGTCGCATTCACCGCGAGCACCAACGACCCAGCCCCCGCCGTCGCCGCGATCGAAACGGCCCTCGGCGCTGCCGCGCGTCCCCTCATACGCGGCGGGAGCGCCATCCCTCTGCTGCCCAGTGGCAAGCCGGACCGAGTGAGCTTGGCCGCTCGGCGGAACAACTAAAGTCGCTCTCGTGGCGAAGCAGCAGCGACCGATCCCGCGCGTGAAAATGGACGGCACCCGACCGGTTCCGCCGAAGGCGAAAGTGCGGGGCGCGAAACTCGCCCCGCCGAAGCCCGCCACGCTCGGCACCTGGATCGCGGGCGCCCGGCCACAGACGCTCGTGCTCGCGATCGTTCCCGTCGCCCTCGGCACCGCCGCGGCCGCGCAGGTGATGACGCACTGGTACGACCACTGGGTGCGGGCGCTGCTGTGCCTCGCCGTCGCGGTCTTCCTGCAGATCGGCGTCAACTACGCCAACGACTACTCCGACGGCGTGCGGGGCACCGACCGCGACCGCGTCGGGCCGCAGCGGCTCGTCGGATCGGGTCGGGCGAAACCGCGCACCGTGCTCACCGTCGCCGTCGTGTTCTTCGGGCTTGCGGTCGTCGCCGGTGCCGTGCTGGTGTGGCGCACCGAGCAGTGGTGGCTGCTCGCCGTCGGCGCCGTCTGTCTCCTCGCGGGCTGGTTCTACACCGGAGGACGCCGTCCGTACGGCTACCTCGGCCTCGGCGAACTCGCGGTGTTCGTGTTCTTCGGCATCGTGCCGACGGCGGGAACGATGTTCGTGCAGGTGCTCGAGGTCAACATCGAAGCCTGGCTCGCCGGTGCCGCGGCGGGAGTCTTCGCCGCCGCCGTGCTCGTCGCCAACAACGCCCGCGACCGCGAACGCGACGCCGCGAACGGCAAGCGCACCCTCGCGGTGCTGCTCGGCAACCTCGGCACGCGCATCCTCTACGTCGTGCTCCTGCTCGTGCCGTTCGGCATCCTCGCCTTCTTCGCCCTGTTCTACGAGCCGGGGTCGGGCAGCGGCTTCGCCCCCTACGTGTACTTCGCCGGCGTCGCGGCGCTACCCGCGATCCTCATCGCGACGACGGCCCGCACGGCGCGCGAATGGGTTCTCGTGATGAGGCTGACGCTCGCAACCTCACTGCTCTACGGGCTCGGGCTCGCCGCCGCGATCGTGCTGCCGGG
>CBFGZU010000055.1:0-13060 GCA_965653335.1 uncultured Pseudolysinimonas sp. | reverse complement strand
CGTCGACGCGTTCTACCACCAGCTCTGCCCGAGCTGCGCGGCGATGAGCCACGCCAAACGCGACGCCCGCACCGACCTCACCGGAAAGCGCGCGCTGCTCACCGGAGGTCGCGCGAAGATCGGGATGTACATCGCGTTGCGGCTGCTGCGCGATGGTGCCCACACGACGATCACCACACGGTTCCCCCGCGACGCGGTACGCCGTTTCACGAGCCTGCCCGACTCCCCCGACTGGATCGATCGGCTGCGCGTCGTCGGCATCGACCTGCGCGACCCCGCCCAGGTGATCGCGCTTGCCGAATCGGTCGCCGAGCAGGGGCCGCTCGACATCCTCATCAACAACGCCGCACAGACCGTGCGCCGCTCCCCCGGCGCGTACTCGAAACTCGTGGATGCCGAGCTCGCTCCCCTGCCCGACGGTCGCCTCCCCGAGATGGAGACCTTCGGACACACCAACGACCAGCACCCGCAGGCCCTCGCCCGCTCGGTGGCCGCGCACCCGATCCTCGCGGCAGCGGCGGCGAAAGCCGACGAGCTCACCGAAGCCGCGATGGCGCCGGGTTCGTCGTCGCTCGAGCGACTCGCGGCAGGCACCGCGATCGACGCCGGCGGCCTCGTGCCCGACCTCGCGCCGATCAACTCGTGGACGCAGAGCGTCGACGCCGTCGATCCGCTCGAGATGCTCGAAGTGCAGCTCGCGAACGAGACGGCGCCGTTCATCCTCATCTCGAAGCTGCGGGGCTCCCTCGCCTCCTCCCCCGCGCGTCGCACCTACATCGTCAACGTCAGCGCCATGGAAGGCGTGTTCGGTCGCGGCTACAAGGGTCCCGGGCATCCGCACACCAACATGGCGAAAGCCGCCGTCAACATGCTCACCCGCACCAGTTCCCGAGAATTATTCGAGACCGATGGCATCCTCATGACGAGCGTCGACACCGGCTGGATCACCGACGAACGCCCCCATCCGACCAAGGTGCGACTCGCCGAGGAGGGCTTCCACGCCCCGCTCGACCTCGTCGACGGCGCCGCGCGCGTCTACGATCCCATCGTGCGCGGCGAAGCGGGCGAAGATCTGTTCGGCGTCTTCTTGAAGGACTACGCGCCCGGCTCGTGGTAACCCTCAGGGTTACCCGGCTGCGGGATGACCGGCTCCTCACCCGCGGGCGTCTCAGCTCTGCCCTCCCGGATCGCCTGTCGCCCGGCGGGCACGAACACCGCGATCGCCACGACGACGAACGTGAGGATGCCGGCGGCCACGAGCAGCGACTCCACGGGAATCACATCGGCGAGCGGGCCGAAGACGACCATCCCGATCGGCATCGAGATCGCCATCACGATGCCGACGAACCCGAAAACCCGACCTTGGCGCTCGGGCTCGACACGCACCTGCAACAACGTCATCGCCGGTGTCGAGAAGAACGGCACGGCGAGCCCGACCAAGAACATGAAGCCGAAGAAGAGCCAAAGATTCGTCGACAGCCCCATCGCGATCGACAGCAGCCCGAACAACACAGATGATCCGATGATCATCAGCACCTTGTTCTTGGTGCCGCCCCAGATCGAGATCACCACCCCGCCGAGCAGCATCCCGACGCTGAATGAGATCTCGAGAATCGAGAGTTTCGCGACCTCATCGAGCCCGAAGAAGTCCCCGCCGAACGAACGCACGACCATGAGCGGGGTGAGCGACGACGGTGCGACCGTGAGCAGGAAGATGATCCCGAACAGCAACAGCAGCCAGCGGATGAGGCGATGCGTCGCGATATACCTGACCCCCTCGACGAGATCGGTGAAGTAGCCCGGGCGCGCCCCCACGCGCACGATCGTCGGCACGGCGACCCGGGCGAGCAGCCCGATTCCGATCACCGCGGTAACGACGTCGACGAAGAAGATGGCGACGATCGACGCCGTCGCGTAGAGCACGCCGGCCGCGGCGGGTGCGAGAAGCGCCATCGCCGATTGGATGCTTCCGAGAATGCCGTTGACGCGCATGAGGTGCTGAGCGGGCACGATCTGGGGAACGAGCGCCGACACCGCCGGAGTCTGGATGCCGGCACCCATGGACCGGATCACGAGCGTCGCGTAGATGAGCCAGAGCGAGTCGACGCCCGACAGCATGAAAATCGCCAACGCGAGGGTCGATGCGGCGATCGCCGCATCCGCGACGATGATGAGCACCTTGCGGTTGAGCCGGTCGGCCCACACCCCGCCGAAGATCGACACGATCGCTTGCGGCAAGAACCCGAAGAGCGCGGCGAGCGCCATGACGGTGCCCGATCTGGTGGTGAGCGTCAGGTGCCACATGACGGCGTACTGCACGAGCATGGATCCGAAGAGCGACACCGTCTGCCCGGTGAGGAACAGCCCGACATCGCGTTTCCAGTGCGGGCGGGCTGGCGTGTCGGTCATGTCTGACAGTCTCTCAGGTCGTCAGGCGGCGCGATCGGTCGTCGTTCGTGCTTGGCTGAACCCATGCCGAAGTACGTCGTCGCGATCGATCAGGGCACCACGAGCACGCGCGCGATCCTCTTCGACCACGCCGGCACCCCGGTCGCGACGGGTCAACGCGAACACCGGCAGATCTTCCCGCACGCCGGCTGGGTCGAACACGACGCGACCGAGATCCGCGACAACACGTTCGCGGTGCTGACCGACGCGCTCGCCGCAGCCGGCGCGAGCCCGGCCGATGTCGCCGCGATCGGCATCACCAACCAGCGCGAGACGACGATCGTCTGGGATCGCGCCACCGGTGAACCGATCGCCAACGCGATCGTCTGGCAGGACACCCGCACGCAGCATCTCGTCGATCGACTCGCGGCCGACGGCGGGGTCGACCGATTCCGAGCACGGACCGGGTTGCCTCTCGCGACATACTTTTCGGCGACCAAGATCGCCTGGCTGCTCGATTCCGTCGACGGGGCACGGGCTCGCGCGGAAGCCGGAGAGCTCGCCTTCGGCACGACCGACTCCTGGGTGCTCTGGAATCTCACCGGCGGCCCCGACGGCGGTGTCCACGCGACCGACGTCACGAACGCGAGCCGCACCCTGCTGATGGATCTCGCCACCCTCGCCTGGGATGACGACCTGCTGACGACGTTCGGCATCCCCCGCGCGCTGCTTCCCGAGATCCGTTCGTCGTCGGAGCTCTTCGGCGCCGCGGTCGCCCCGCTCGCGGGCGTGCCGATCGCCGGCATCCTCGGCGACCAGCAGGCCGCCACCTTCGGCCAGGTCGCCTTCGACGCGGGCGAAAGCAAGAACACCTACGGCACCGGCAACTTCCTCATCGTCAATACCGGCACCCAGATCGTGCACTCGGCGAACGGACTCATCACCACCGTCGCCTACGGGCTCGGGGACGAGGCACCGCGGTACGCACTCGAAGGCTCGATCGCGGTCACCGGTTCGCTCATCCAGTGGCTGCGCGACAATCTGGGCTTCTTCGAGAAAGCGGCGGATGTCGAACAGCTCGCGCTCTCGGTACCCGACAGCGGAGGGGTCGCTGTCGTCCCCGCATTCTCGGGACTGTTCGCCCCCTACTGGCGGCCCGACGCGCGCGGCGCGATCCTCGGTCTCACCCGGTTCGCGACGAAGGCGCACATCGCGCGGGCCGCACTCGAAGCGGTCGCCCTCCAGACCGTCGACGTGCTCGACGCAGCCGCTGCCGATCTCCCGACGCCGATCACGGAATTGCGGGTCGACGGCGGCATGGTCGCCAACGACACGCTGATGCAGTTCCAAGCCGACATCCTGGGGATGCCCGTCGTGCGGCCCGCCGTCATCGAGACGACCGCACTCGGCGCGGCCTACGCCGCGGGGCTCGCCGTCGGATTCTGGGCGAACCTCGACGAGTTGCGGTCGAACTGGCGCGAAGATCGTCGGTGGGAACCTGCGATGGATGCCGCCGAACGTGCCGAGCGCTTGCGCGTCTGGCGCAAAGCCGTCACGCGCACCTTCGACTGGGTCGACCCCGCCGCGGGGTGAGTGCCGCGACGCGGCGTATCGGCGCCCTCAGCGGCGGGTCGCGGCCACCCAGGCGTCGAGTTTCGCGGTGGCCGCACCCGAGTCGATCGTCTCGGCAGCGACGGCGAGCTTCGCGGCGAATCGTTCGCGAATGTCGCGCTCCTGCTGCGTCGCATCGTGCGCGAGCTCCCAGGCGATGAGACCCGCGGCCGCGTTGAGCAGCACGATGTCGCGCACCGGACCCGCCTCGCCCGCGAACACGCCGCGCGCGATCGCGGCGTTGTGCGCGGCATCCCCGCCTCGCAAGTCGTCGATCCTCGACCGCGCGATGCCGAGCTCCGCCGGGTCCAGGTCGTGCTCGTGGATGTCGCCGCGCGTGACCTCCCAGATCCGGCTGTGGCCGGTCGTCGTCAGCTCGTCGAGTCCGTCGTCGCCGCGGTACACCAGAGCGGTCGCACCGCGGGTGCGGAACACTCCGGTGATCAGGGGAACCTTGTCGAGCGCCGCGACCCCGACGCTCGACGCCTCGGGGCGCGCCGGATTGCACAGCGGGCCGAGAAAGTTGAAGACCGTCGGGATGCCGAGGTCGGCCCGCACGGGACCCGCGTGCTTGAACCCGGGGTGGAACAGCGCCGCGAAAACGAACGTGATGCCGACCTCGTCGAGCACCGCGGCGACCCGCTCGGGAGACAACTCGAGGTCGATGCCGAGCGCCGCGAGCACGTCCGAGGACCCCGACGACGACGACGCCGCGCGGTTGCCGTGCTTGACGACCGTCGCGCCCGCGGCGGCGGCGACGATCGACGCCATCGTCGACACGTTGACGGTGCCCATCCGGTCGCCACCCGTGCCCGCCATGTCGAGAGCCATCGAGTCGACCGTGAGCGGCTGGGCGTGCGCGAGGATCGCGTCCCGGAATCCGACGATCTCATCGACCGTCTCGCCCTTCGCGCGCAAAGCGACGAGGAAGCCGGCGAGTTGCCCGGGAGTCGCCGCTCCTTCCATCACCTGCTCCATCGCCCACGATGCCTCCGCGATCGACAGGTCGGTTCCGTCGAGCAGCCGGGTGAGCAGAGCAGGCCAGGTGAGTTCCGTCGGCATGGCGTCGATCGTAGCGACCCTGGATATCGGCCATAATGGTGTCGTGACCTCGACACCGATTTCGCACCGCCCGGCCGCTGGGGTCATCAACCGACCGAACACCGTCCAGGTCGGCACGATCGTCTGGCTCGGCAGCGAAGTGATGTTCTTCGCCGGCCTCTTCGCCGTCTACTTCACGCTGAAGTCGACCTCGCCCGGGCTCTGGGCCGATCAGTCATCGAAGCTCAACATCGCCTTCTCGGGCCTCATCACCGTCATCCTCGTCCTCTCGTCGGTCACGGCGCAGGCGGGAGTCGCCGCCGCCGAGCGGCTGCAGAAGTGGCGCACGGGCACCGCGCTCCAGTTCTGGAAGTGGGGAGTCGTCGAGTGGTTCTTCCTCTCCTTCTTCCTCGGCGCGCTGTTCATCATCGGCCAGGTGTACGAATACGCCCTGCTGGTCAGTGAAGGTGTCGGTTTCACCTCCGATTCGTTCGGATCGGCCTTCTACCTCACGACCGGTTTCCACGGCCTCCACGTGACCGGCGGGCTGCTGGCCTTCCTCATCGTCATCGGGCGCTTCTTCGCCGTGAAGCGCTTCACCCACAAGGAGGCGGTGACGGCGGTCGTCGTCTCGTACTACTGGCACTTCGTCGACGTGGTGTGGATCGGGCTCTTCATCGTCATCTACGTCTTCCCGCAAATCGGAGTCTGAACCCTATGTCACGCAATCGCCGAACGGGGCGTCGTTCTCCGCTGGCCTCGGTCGCGCTCCTGGTCATCGGGTTGCTGACCACGGGAGGCGCCTACGCCCTCGTCACCTCGAGTGCTGCGGCGAGCACGAGCTCGACGGCGTCGGCCACGGTTGAAGAGGGCGAGAAGCTGTTCCTCGCGAACTGTTCCTCGTGCCATGGGCAAGGTGCCGTCGGCACGACCGACGGTCCGACCCTGGTCGGGGTCGGCGCCGCCGCCGTCGACTTCCAGGTGGGCACCGGCCGGATGCCGATGGCCGCGTCGGGTCCGCAGGCCGAGGCGAAGCCGGTGCAATTCACCGCGGAGCAGATCGAAGCACTCGCCCTCTACGTCGCGACGCTCGGCGAGGGCCCCGGGATTCCCACCGAGGAGTACCTCACCGGTGACGGCGATGTGGCGCTTGGCGCCGAACTGTTCCGCATCAACTGCGCGATGTGCCACAACGTCGCCGGCGCGGGCGGAGCGCTCACCCAGGGCAAGTTCGCGCCCGACCTCAAGAATGTCGACCCCGCGCACGTCTACGAGGCCATGGTGACCGGGCCGCAAGACATGCCGGTCTTCAACGACCTCAACATCAGCCCGGAGGAGAAGGCCAACATCATCTCCTACCTCGAGTACCTCAACGACAACCCGTCACCGGGCGGATTCGAGCTCGGCAGCCTGGGCCCGGTTTCAGAAGGACTGTTCGTCTGGATCTTCGCGCTCGGTGCGATCGTCGCGGTGACGGTCTGGCTCACCGCGAAGTCGAACTGAGACTCACCCGTCGAGAGACTCCGATACCCGAAGAGATGAGAGAGCACACGAGCATGGCAGACCACGGCAGCGCCGAACCCGGTCGTGCGGTCGTGCGTCGGGACATCCCGGCAGACGCACCCGGAACTGCCGTCGTGTCGACCGACACGATCGAGAACCCCGGCTTCCCGCCGTACCGGCCGCGCGTCAGCGACGTCGACCCGGTGAAGGAGCGCCAGAACGAGCGCCGAGTCGCCTGGTTCTTCTGGGCATCGATCATCGGCAGTGTCTTCGCGATCGTCGCGTACATCGTCTTCCCGATCGACGCCGACAATCAGGGTTCCGTGCAGCTCAACAACGCTCTGCTCGGGCTCGGCATGGCTCTCGCCCTCTTCGGCATCGGCTTCGGCGCCGTGCACTGGTCGAAGTCGCTCATGGACGGCCACGACCTCGTCGAGGACCGCAACGCAGGCCACCCGCCGCAGGAGAAGTACGAGAAGCGCTCCGGCGCAGCCGCCGTCTTCACCGCCGGCAACAAGGAGTCGGGTTTCACCCGTCGCAAGCTCATCCGCAACTCCCTCATCGGCGCGCTCGTCGTCTTCCCGCTCCCCGCGGTCGTGCTGTTCCGCGACCTCGCGCCGGCGGACGACCCCGTCACCTTGCTCAAGCACACCCTGTGGAAGAAGGGCACGCGGCTCGCTCGCGACCCCGACGGCAGCCCCATCCGCGCGGCCGACGTCACCCTCGGTTCGGTCTTCCACGTCATCCCGGAGGGTCTGGAAGACCTCCACGAGGGCAAACTCGAAGAGAAGGCCAAAGCCGCCGTTTTGCTCATGCGGCTCAAGCCCGAAGACCTCAAGGTCTCCGAGGGTCGCCAAGACTGGAACTACCAGGGCATCGTCGCCTACTCGAAGATCTGCACGCACGTCGGATGTCCGGTCGCGCTCTACGAACAGCGCACCCACCACCTGCTGTGCCCGTGCCACCAGTCGCAGTTCGACATCACCGAGGAAGCGAAGGTCATCTTCGGCCCCGCCAAGCGCGCACTGCCGCAATTGCCGATCACGATCGATGACGAGGGCTACCTCATCGCGCAGAGTGACTTCACCGAGCCCGTCGGCCCGAGTTTCTGGGAGCGCAAGCTGTGAGCGTCGAGACAATCAACCGCCCAGGAACCGAGCCGGCCGTGGCCGAGGTCGGTCGCGGCATGCGATTCACCAACTGGGCCGCCGGATATGTCGATGAGCGCTTCAAGCTCTCCGGCTGGATCCGCGACTACGGCCGCAAGATCTTCCCCGACCACTGGTCGTTCATGCTCGGCGAGGTCGCGCTCTACAGCCTTATCGTCGTGCTGCTCTCGGGCACGTTCCTGACGTTCTTCTTCCAGGCGTCGATGGTCGAGACGCACTATGACGGCTCCTACGTGCCGCTCAAGGGCATCGAGATGTCGGCCGCGATGGCGTCGACGCTCGACATCTCGTTCGACGTGCGCGGCGGCCTCCTGGTGCGGCAGATCCACCACTGGGCAGCCCTGCTCTTCGTCGCCTCGATCGGCCTGCACATGCTGCGCGTGTTCTTCACGGGCGCTTTCCGCAAGCCGCGTGAGATCAACTGGCTGCTTGGCTTCACTCTGTTCATCCTCGCGATGGCGGAAGGCTTCACCGGCTACTCGCTGCCCGACGACCTGCTTTCGGGCAACGGCCTGCGCATCATCGACGGGATGGTGAAGGGCTTCCCCATCGTGGGGACCTGGATCTCCTACCTGCTGTTCGGCGGCGAGTTCCCGGGCACGAGCGTCGTCGGCATGTTCTATTCGCTCCACATCCTGCTGCTCCCCGCGATCCTCGTCGCGATCGTCGGCATCCACGTGATCATGGTGTTCGTCAACAAGCACACGCAGTACGCCGGGCCGGGTCGCACTAACGACAATGTCGTCGGTGTTCCCGTGATGCCGGTGTTCGCGGCGAAGGCGGGCGGGTTCTTCTTCATCGTCTTCGGCGTCATCGTGCTCGTCGCCGCGACGGTCACCATCAACCCGGTGTGGAACTACGGGCCGTACGACCCCTCCCCCGTCTCGGCGGGAACGCAGCCCGACTGGTACATCGGCTTCGCCGACGGCGTCCTGCGCCTCATCCCGTCCGGTCTGGAAACCGAGCTCTTCGGGTTCACGTTCACCTGGTACATCCTCATTCCGGTCATCGTTCTCGGCCTCTTCCTCGTGCTCGTCGCGCTCTACCCGTTCTTCGAAGCGTGGGTGACCGGCGACAAGCGCCACCACAACATCGCCGACCGTCCGCGCAACGCGCCGATGCGCACGGCGATCGGCGCGGCCGGCGTGACGATGTACGCCGTCATGTGGGCCGCGGCATCCTCCGACCTGATCGCGACGCACTTCAAGCTGTCGATCGAAGGGGTCACCCTCGCTCTGCAGATCCTGTTCTTCGTCGGGCCGATCATCGCGTTCGTCGTGACGCGACGCATCTGCTTCGCCCTGCAGAAGAAGGATCGCGAGATCGCGCTGCACGGCTACGAGTCGGGTCGCATCGTGCGACTCCCCGGCGGCGCCTACGTCGAGGTGCATCAGCCGCTCAGCGACTACGAGCGCTGGCGCCTGGTTTCCTACAACGACTACCAGCCGCTCATGGTGCGCCCCGACAAGCACGGACGTATCTCCGTCATCCAGCGCGTCCGCGCCACGGTCTCTCGCCTCTTCTTCGAAGACCGCATCGCGCCGGTCACCAAGAGCGAGCTCGAGAGCCAGTCGCACCACTGACCCAGTCCCACCACTGACCCAGTCCCACCACTGACCCGGCCGCATCCCTGAGTGGCCGACCGCATCGATTTGCGTCGAACGCGCGTGCGTCATCGCGCGCACTCGACGCAAATCGTGACAGTGGCGTCGGGAGGGCGAGATCAGGGCAGAACGCGCGCGGCGCCGCGATCGGGCGGGAAGAAGCGGCGCATGTACTCAGCAGCGTCGGTGAATCCCAGTCGGTCGTAGAAACCTCCGGCGCGACGACTCGCGACCGTCAGCTGAGTCACGCCGCGTTGCTCACACGCGGCCTCGACCGCACGAACGAGACGTGTGCCGTAGTCGCGTCCCCGGGATGACGCGTCGACGACGAGCTCCTGAAGCTGCGCCGACGGGCCGTTGGTCGTCAGGAGCGGCACGATCGTCGTGAGCGCATACCCGCCGAGTTTCGGCGAACCTTCGTCGACGACGAGCAACAGCACACTCGACTGCTCGCCCCGGAAGTATCCGGCGAGCGTCTCGTCGTACGCGGCGCGGTCCGGCGTGAAAGCGTGTCCGAGTTGTCGCACGAGATCGAAGAGCGCGTCCTCATCGCCGGGACGTGCTTCGCGGATCACGGCTTCGGTCATCGAGAACGCGATCGGTCAGCGGGCGAAGAAGTTGCGGTAGTACTCGTACTGCCACCCGACGATGGCGATGAGAACGATCGGGGCACCGATGAACGCGAGCCAGATGCCGACGGCGAACCCGAGGAACATGAAGGCGAGACCGAGCGCGAGCACCATCGGCCACCAGCTCCACGGGCTGAAGTGCCCGATCTCCGGGTCTCCGTCATCGATCTCGGCGGTCTGGATGTCTTCCGGCAGTTCGCCGCCCAGAGCGCGTCGCGTGATCGTGAGGTAGAACGCGATCAGGAGCGAGAAGATCCCGCCGAGTGTGATCCCCAGCGTCCCGACCCACTCGATGCCCTGGTGGGTGAGGGGCTCGATCTGCTCGGGCGTGTTGGCGAAGTCGATGAGCGACCAGATCGTGTACGCGGCCGCCGAGAGGGCGAAGAAGATCGCGAGAATCCAGAACAGGTTGATATTGGCGCGCACGCTACTTCACCTCTCCGTCGGCAAGGTCGACGACCGGCAGATCGGGGGCATCCTTCAACGGTCCGATGCCGACTTGAACACCCACCTCGGGGTGGTGCGCGTCGAATGCCGGCGACTCCGAGCGGATGCGCGGGATCGACACGAAGTTATGCCGAGGCGGCGGACACGACGTCGCCCATTCGAGCGAGCGAGCGTTGCCCCACGGATCGTCGACGGTGACCTTCTCGCCGCGGCGAGCGGTCACGAGAACGTTGAGGAAGAACGGCACCATCGATGCCGCGAGGGTCATCGCGCCGATCGTCGAGACTTGGTTCATCCACGTGAGGCCGTCCTCCTCGAGGTAGCTCCAGTAGCGCCGGGCGCCGCCTTGGACGCCGATCCAATGCTGGATGAGGAAGGTCGTGTGGAAGCCGATGAACAGCATCCAGAAGTGCACTTTGCCGAGCGTCTCGTTGAGCATCTTGCCGGTCCACTTCGGCCACCAGAAGTAGAAGCCGGCGAACATCGCGAAGACGACGGTGCCGAAGACGACGTAGTGGAAGTGCGCGACGACGAAGTAGGTGTCGGAGACGTGGAAGTCCAGCGGCGGGCTCGCGAGGATGACGCCCGTCAGGCCGCCGAAGGTGAAGGTGATGAGGAAGCCGATCGCCCACAGCATCGGCGTCTCGAAGGTCACCGATCCCCGCCACATCGTGCCGACCCAGTTGAAGATCTTGACGCCCGTGGGCACCGCGATGAGCATCGTCAGCAGCGCGAAGAACGGCAGCAGCACCGACCCGGTCACGTACATGTGGTGCGCCCACACGGTCACCGAGAGGGCGGCGATCGCGATCGTCGCGTAGATGAGGGTCTTGTAGCCGAAGATCGGCTTGCGGCTGAAGACCGGCAGCACTTCGGAGATGATGCCGAAGAACGGCAGCGCGATGATGTACACCTCGGGGTGCCCGAAGAACCAGAACAAGTGCTGCCAGAGGATCGCCCCGCCGTTCGCGGGGTCGAGCAGGTGCGACGCGAAGACCCGATCCGCCCCGAGCGCGAAGAGCCCGACCGCGAGCACCGGGAAGGCGAGCAGCACGAGGATCGATGTCACGAGGATGTTCCAGCTGAAGATCGGCATGCGGAACATCGTCATGCCGGGCGCGCGCATCGTGATGATGGTCGTGATGAAGTTCACCGCACCGAGGATCGTGCCGAAGCCAGCCATGGCCAGTCCGAAGACCCAGAGGTTGCCGCCGACGCCGGGCGTGAACGTCGTATTCGATAGCGGTGCGTAGGCGAACCAGCCGAACGAGGCCGCTCCCTGCGGGGTGAGGTAGCCGGCGACGGTGACGATGCCGCCGAACAGGAAGAGCCAGTACGCGAAGGCGTTGAGTCGCGGGAAGGCGACATCCGGAGCGCCGATCTGCAGAGGCATCGCGACATTCGCGAAACCCGCGAAGAGCGGCGTCGCGAACAGCAGCAGCATGATCGTGCCGTGCATCGTGAACAGCTGGTTGTACTGCTCACCGCTGCCGACGAGGGTGCTTCCCGGCTCCCAGAGCTGCGCGCGGATGATGAGAGCCATCACGCCGCCGAGGCAGAAGAAGATGAACGACGAGATCAGGTAGAGGTAGCCGATCGTCTTGTGATCGGTGGTCGTGATCCATTTCACGACCACGTTGCCCTTGCGGGCGACAGCCGGAGTGCCGAAGGCTTGGTTCGGCGCGGTGGTCGTCATCAGTGGTCTCCCTCGCCCGTGCCGCCCGTGCCCGGCAGGTTCTGGTTCACGTTGTATTCGGTGCCGATCTGGCCTTCGGGCAGCGCCTGCATCTGCTGGTCGTATTCGGCTTGCGAGACGACTTTCACGGTGAAGAGCATCTGCGAGTGGTATTCGCCGCAGAGCTCCGCGCACTTTCCGGCATATTCGCCCTCTTTGAGCGGGGTGAAGTACAGGTAGTTCGAGCGCGCCGGGATCATGTCCTTCTTGTAGAGGAAGTCGACGATCCAGAACGAGTGGATGACGTCTCGCGACTCGATCTTGATCTCGACGGATCGATCGACGGGCAGGTAGAGCACGGGAAGTTCGTCGACATCCACGAAGTCGTCCGCGGTCTCCTGCCCCTGGATGCCGACCTCGTAGCGGTTCTCGTCGACGTAGTTGAACGTCCACGACCAGCGCTGACCGAGCACCTCGATCTTGACGTCGGGGTCGGCGATGGGCTGCTCGATCGCCGACTGGTCACGCGCCGTGAAGGCGAAGAAGCCGATCACGAGGATGAGCGGGATGATCGTGTAGAAGATCTCGATCGGCATGTTGTAGCGCAACTGCACCGGGAAGCCGGTCTGGCCCTTGCGGCGACGGTAGACCACAGCCGCCCAGATGATGAGGCCCCAGGTGAGGATGCCGACGGCGAGCAAGACGATCCAGGACGTCACCCAGAGGCCCGTGATGCGGTCGGTGTGGTCGGTGGCTCCTGCTGACCCTTCGGGGAGAAAACCCGTCAGTTGTGCCTGCGTGCAGCCGGCAAGGATGACCGCGAGGGCGCCCGTGATGGGAAGCAACGCCCAACGCGCCAGTTTCGATTTCGCCGGCTGTGACGACGGGGGGCGAGTGGAGCGCACCGATGACCTCTCAGGAAGTGGATGACCTGGTCTCTAGTCTATCCACCGACCGAGAGCGAACCAGCGCAGCGGCGCGCGGTGCCGGTCC
>CBFGZU010000054.1:0-13146 GCA_965653335.1 uncultured Pseudolysinimonas sp. | reverse complement strand
GCCGCGGCCGTGTGTTTGCGCACGCCCGCGATCGGGATGTGGGTGTCGCCGGGCAGCGCGCGCGCGGGAGACGGCGACGGACGACGCTGAGAATGGTCGCCCTCGGCGCGGGGTGGCGTCGGGTTCGTCGCCGTGTCGATGCGGGGGCGACGCCGTGGATGCTCGGAGCCTTCGGCACTCGGCCCGTAGCCGACGAGATTCGGGGGTGCGGGTTCGCCGGCGCCCAGTTGGTCGGCTTCCGGCTGGTCGGGGTCGGAACGGTTGAGGTCGGTACGGTCGGCGTCGGGCTCGTGGGGTTTCGCAGCCGACTCGGGGTCGGCGATCTCGAAGGTGACGAGGGGGTCGCCGACGTTGACCGTCTCGCCGGGGTGGGCGTGGAGTGCCGCGACGACGCCCGAGTAGGGCGAGGGCAGTTCGACGAGCGCTTTCGCGGTTTCGATGTCGGCGATGATCTGGTTGAGCTCGACGGTGTCGCCTTCGGCGATGCGCCAGGCGACGATGTCGGATTCGGTGAGACCCTCGCCGAGGTCGGGCAACCGGAATTCGCGACGCGTCATGGCAATCGCCGCGACGTTGACGCCGATGTCTGCGGTGACGTCTCGCTCAACGGGCACCTCCGACCAGTGAGCTCACGCTAGGCGCGTCGCACAGATCGCACAAGGGTCTGCGCGCGCATCATGCAAAACGCACAGTAGATGCCCCTAGCGAGGGTGCTACTCTGCGCATGATGCACCATTACGACGCCGTCGACCTCGACCTGTTGCGCGGACTCGCCGCCGATCCCCGCGCGTCGTACGTCGCGCTCGCCGAACGACTCGGGCTCTCGCGCAACACCGTGCAGGCGCGCATGACGCGGCTCGAAGCCGAGGGTGCCTTTCTCCCGTTCGATCGCCGGATCGACACGCATCGCCTCGGCTATCCGCTCACCGCGTTCATCACCGTCGTCGTGCGCCAACGCGAACTGTCGCGCATCGCCGCGGACATCGCCGCGATCCCCGAGGTCGTGCAGGCGCACGGGCTGAGCGGCCACGCCGACCTGCTTGCGATCGTCGTCTGCCGCGATACCGACGACCTGTTCCGGGTCGACGCCCTGTTCCTGGCGATCGACGGGGTCGTCCGCACCGAGACCGCGTTGTCGATGGGCGAACTGATTCCCCACCGCCTGCAGCCGCTGGTGGAGAAGGTGAGACGGGAGAAGACCAGGACTGCGGGACCTTCGACCTAGGTGAGGCCAGCCTTACCTACTAAACTCGATCATCGTGACCTCCCGCCGCGCGCCCGCCTTCGTCGGCGCCGCGTTCGCCGTCTCGCTCGCGACGATGCTCGTCGGCTGCGCCGCTCCGCAGGCCGGCGGCACGACCCCGTCGCCGACAGTGGCCGACTTTCGCCCGCTCGCCGAACTCGATCTCGTCGCTAACCCGCGCACTCACGTCGGACCGAGCACCGCGCGGCTCGTGAGCGAGGCGATCGAACCGATCGACGACGAGCCGGTGCCGCAACTGCCGTCGACAGTCATCTCGCGTGACCCCGGAGGCGACATCGAGACGACCGTCGACGACATCTCCCGGGTCATCGGTCTCGACATGGCCGGATCGATCGCGGCGAGCATCGCCGGTCTCGGCCTCGGCGAGCACCTCGTCGGGCGGGACACGTCGACGACGTTCGACGGCGCGGTCGACCTGCCGCTCGTGACCTCGAGCGGGCACGCCATCGACGCCGAGCGGGTGCTCGCGCTACGGCCCACCCTCGTCATCACCGACGGCAGCGTCGGCCCCCGCGACGTGCTCACCCAGTTGCGCGAATCCGGGGTGACGGTCGTGTTCGTCGTCAACGACGCCTCGTTCGACGGAGCGGTGCGCCTCGTGCGCGACGTCGCCGCGGCGCTCGGCGTGCCGGCGACAGGGGACCTGCTCGCGGAACGCATCCGGTCGGATGTCGACGCGAAAATCGCCGAGATCGCCGCGATCGCCCCGACCGACCCGGCGCGCCAGGTGCGGATGATCTTCCTCTACCTGCGCGGCGGCTCGGGCATCTACTACCTCTTCGGCGAGGAGTCGGGCTCGAGTGATCTCATCCGGGCCCTCCATGGGGTGGATGTCGCCGGCGAGATCGGCTGGACCGAGATGAAGCCGATGACCGACGAGGCGATCATCGCCGCCAATCCCGACCTGATCCTCGTCATGACCGACGGCCTGGAGTCGACCGGAGGCATCGAGCAGCTGCTGCGGGTGAAACCGGCGATCGCGCTCACCGCCGCCGGCCAGAACCGGCGCTTCGTCGACATGGCCGACGGCGACATCCTCAGTTTCGGCCCTCGCTCCGCGGCCGTGCTCGACGCCCTCGCGCGAGCCGTCTACGCCCCAGCCGGGGTGCGGGCGGGGTCGTAGCGGCGCGGGGGAAAAGCGCGCAGCACGAGGGCGCGCAACGCCTCGAGGTCTCCGGCGACGAAGCCTTGTGCCCGGGCTTGAATGAGCACGTTGCCGATCGCCGTCGCCTCGACCGGCCCCGCGAGCACGGGGAGACCGGTCGCGTTCGCGGTGAGCTGGCAGAGCAGTTCGTTTTGCGATCCGCCCCCCACGAGGTGGATGACCTCGACCGGGTGACCGCTCAGTTCGGCGGCATCCCGGATCGATCGGGCGTACGCGGCGGCGAGCGATTCGAGGATGCTCCGCACCAGTTCCGGCCGGGAGGCGGGCACCGGCTGGTCGTGCGCGGTCAGCCAGGCCGCGATGCGGGCGGGCATGTCGCCCGGCGCGAGGAACGTCTCGTCGTCGGCGTCGAAGATCGCAACCGGCGGGGTCGCCGCCGCGTGGCCGAGCAGTGTCGGCAACGAAACGGCGGTGCCGTCGCGTTCCCAGTCGCGGATGCATTCGGTGAGCAGCCAGAGTCCCATGACGTTGTGCAGGTAACGCACCCGGCCGTCGACGCCGCCTTCGTTGGTGAAGTTGGCGGCCCGGCTCGCGTCGGTCAGCACGGGCCTCTCGAGTTCGACGCCGACGAGCGACCAGGTGCCGCACGAGATGTAGGCGTAGTTCGTGTCGGTCGCGGGGATCGCGACGATCGCCGACGCGGTGTCGTGGGTGCCGACGGCGGTGACGACGGCCCGGGTGTCGCCGATGCCGCGCCGTGCGCTCGGGACGAGCCCGCCGAGCGCGGTTCCGGCCTCGACGAGGGGCGGGAGCAGGCTGTCGGGGATCGAGAGTCGGGTCGCCAGCTCGACATCCCATTCGCGCGTCGCGACACCGAGGAGCCCCGTCGTCGAGGCGTTGGTGCGTTCGGCGACGGCCGTGCCGGTGAGCCAGTAGGCGAAGAGGTCGGGGATGAGCAGGAACGAGTCGGCGACGTCGAGCGTGCCCGCGAGGCGGTCCGCGGTGAGCTGGAAGAGCGTGTTGAACGGCAAGTGCTGGAGGCCGTTGCGGCGATACAGCTCGTCGGCGGGAACCACGGCGTGGACCACTTCGACCCCGGCGGCGTTGCGTTCGTCGCGGTACGAGTACGGGGCGCCGACGAGCCGGCCGGCGCGGAGCAACCCGTAGTCGACGGCCCACGAGTCGATGCCGATGCTCGAGAGCTGCGGCTCTTGCCGCAGGGCGGCGGCAAGCCCCTCCACCAGATCGCGGTAGAGCTCGAGCACGCTCCAGTGCAGCCCGTCGAGGGTGCGCACCGGCGAATTCTTGAAGCGGGCGACATGGGTAAGTCGCAGTTCGTCGTGACCGACGTACCCGAGCAGCACGCGCCCGCTCGTCGCGCCGAGGTCGACCGCGGCGACCGCTCCCCCGGTTCGAGCAGTCATCGCCATGACTCCACCTTCGGGGTCATCGCAAGAAGGCGGCGGCAACACCCGCGTCGACCGGGATGTGCAGGCCGGTCGTGTGTGACAGGTCGGGTCCGGTGAGAACCGAGACGGCGTTGGCGACGTTCTCGGGCAGCACCTCGCGCTTGAGGATGGTGCGTTGCGCGTAGAACTCGCCGAGCTTGTCTTCGGCGATGCCATACGTCTTCGCCCGGTTGGCGCCCCAGCCGGCGGCGAAGATCCCGGAGCCGCGCACGACCCCGTCGGGGTTGATGCCGTTGACCTTGATGCCGTGCTCGCCGAGTTCGACCGCGAGCAGTCGCACCTGGTGGGCCTGATCGGCCTTCGTCGCGGAGTAGGCGATGTTGTTCGGCCCGGCGAAGACCGAGTTCTTCGAGGCGATGTAGATCACGTCGCCGCCCATCTTCTGCTCGATGAGCACGGGCGCCGTGGCCTTCGCGACGAGGAACGAGCCTTTCGCCATGATGTCGTGCTGAAGGTCCCAGTCCTTCTCGGTGGTCTCCAGGAGCGGCTTGCTCAGGGAGACGCCGGCGTTGTTGACGACGATGTCGAGGCCGCCGAAGGCGAGCACGGCATCCTGCACCAGCTGCTCGATCGCCGCGGCGTCGGTGACGTTCACCTGCAGGCCGATCGCGATATCCCCGCTGTTCGGGAGCGCGGCGCCGATCTCCGCCGCGGCCTCCTGGGCTTTCGCGAGGTCGAGGTCGGCGATGACGACGCACGCGCCGTCGGCGGCGAGACGCGTCGCAATGGCCTTACCGATTCCGGATGCCGCCCCGGTGACGAGGGCGATACGTGTCGCGTGGGACTTCGGCTTGGGCATGCGCTGCAGCTTCGCCTCTTCGAGCGCCCAGTACTCGATCGCGAACTTCTCGGCATCCGAGATGGGAGTGTAGGTCGAGATCGCCTCGGCGCCGCGCATGACGTTGATCGCGTTGAGGTAGAACTCGCCGGCGACGCGGGCGGTCTGCTTGTTGGCGCCGTAGGAGAACATCCCGACGCCCGGCACGAGCACGACGAGCGGGTCGGCGCCGCGCATCGCGGGGCTGCCCGCGACGGCGTGCTTCTCGTAGTAGGCGGTGTAGTCCTTGCGGTAGGCCTCGTGCAGTTTCCCGAGGCGCTCCTTGACCTTTTCGACCGAGGCGTCGGCCGGGAGGTCGACGAGCATCGGCTTGACCTTGGTGCGCAGGAAGTGGTCGGGGCACGAGGTGCCGAGCGCCGCGAGTTTCGGGGCGTTCGCGCTGCTGAGGAACTCGAGCACCTCGGGGGCGTCGGTGAAGTGCCCGACCATCGGCTTGTCGTGGCTCGCGATGCCGCGGATCGTCGCGGCGAGGGCCGCCGCCTTCGCACGGCGTTCGGCCGGAGGGAGGGCCTTGTTCTTCGCGACCTCGCGGCCGAACGGTTTCTTCTTGCCCTTCGCGGCGATGAAGTCCTCGGCGGTGGCGATGATCCACAGCGAGTTCTTCTGCGCCTCGGCGCTCGTGCGGCCCCACGCGGTGATGCCGTGGCCCCCGAGGATGCAGCCGATGGCATCCGGGTTCTGCTCCTTGATCGCCGCGATGTCGAGGCCGAGCTGGAAGCCGGGGCGGCGCCACGGCACCCAGACGACCTTGTTGCCGAAGGCCTTTCTCGTGAGCTTCTCGCCGTCTTTCGCGGTCGCGAAGGCGATGCCGGAATCCGGGTGCAGGTGGTCGACGTGCGCGGCGTCGACGAAGGCGTGCATGAAGGTGTCGATGCTGGGGGTCGCGCCGCCGAGCCCGTGCCGGCAGTAGTCGAGGGCGGCGACCATCTCGTCGTCCTCTTCACGGCTGCGCTCGACGCCGGGGTAGGTCGCCTTGAGCGCTTCGACGCGGGCGAGGTTGAGCACGCCGAGCCCGGCTTCGGTGAGGGTGCCGAGGTCGCCGCCGGAGCCTTTCACCCAGAGGAGCCGCACCTCGTCGCCCGTCACGGGGTCGGTCGCGGTGCCTTTCGCCGACGTGTTGCCGCCGCCGTAGTTCGTGACGCGCGGGTCGCGGCCGAGTCGGTTGCTGCGGACGATGAGGTCGTGTGCGGGCGAATTCGCCATGGTCGGTCCTTGTTAGACTCTGTTAGATCGAACAGAACGTGACTCTAGCGCAGCTCGGTGAGATCCCGGTAGGGGTCGAGTCGATCGTCGTCCGGGTCGAGGTCGGTGACGAGGATGTCGACGCGCGCCCAGTCGAGCCCGTGCGCGACGGCCGTGCGCCCCAGCTTCGACGCGTCGAGCAGCAGGATCGTCTGCTCGGAACGGTCGGCGAACACGCCCTTGAGCTGGGCCTCCTCGAGCGAGACCTCGCTCGTGCCGTGCTCCGAAGCGGCCGACGCCGACGTGAAGAAGCGCGCGTAACCGAGGGATGCCGCGGCGCGGCAGGCGACGGCCCCGACGAAACTGCCGGACCGTTCGTCGAGCTCGCCTCCGACGAGCACCGAGCGCACGCCGGGCCGGCGCCTGGCGGTCGCGGCGTTGTCGATCGAGTTCGTGGCGACGACGAGGTCGCGAGCTGAGACCTCCCCGAGCAGCACTCCACTCGTCGTCGAGGCGTCGAACGCCACGGCGCCCGTCGCGGGCACGAGATCGAGCGCCTTGCGCGCGATGACCGACTTGGAGCCCGAGCGCGTCGACATCCGTTCGCCGAACGGGCGGGGAAGCACGGGGGCTACGGCGCCACCGCGAACGCGGCGAGCGAGCCCCGCGGCCTCGAGGTCGTCGAGGTCGCGGCGCACGGTCATCGCCGAGACGCCGAGCTCGTCGGCGACCGGGTCGAGCCGGAGCGCGCCGTCACGCGCGAGGATCTCGAGCAGCCGGGCCCGTCGTTCCTCGCCGAGAAGGGTCGCCATGGCGGCCAGCGTAGCCGCGCTTGACGCCAGCGGCGTCGCGTCCTATCGTGGCTGAACACAGTCTGAATCGATTCATTCGGTTCTTCCCCCGTGCCGCTCAGTCCGGAAGCAGACGATGATGTCCGACCCTGCACAGCCCAGCGCGTCGCCCGCGCTCGAGCTGTCCCACATCGCGAAGGCGTTCGGAGCGGTCATCGCGCTCACCAACGGAACCCTTCGCCTCGAGCGCGGCTCGATCCACGCGCTCGTCGGCGAGAACGGTGCCGGCAAATCGACGCTCGTCAAGATCGTCGCGGGGCTCTACCAGAGGGATGCCGGCGACCTCCTGCTCGACGGGGAGCCCATCGACTTCCGCTCCACCGCCGACGCGAAAGCGGCCGGCATCGCGGTCATCTACCAGGAGCCCACGCTCTTTCCCGACCTCTCGGTCACCGAGAACCTCTTCATGGGGCGCCAGCCGCGTGGCGCGCTCGGGGTCATCGATCGCCGCGCGATGCGCGCCGAAGCCCTCGCGCTGTTCGAGCGGCTCGGCGTGCGGATCGACCCCGAACGCCCCACCCTCGGCCTCTCGATCGCCGACCAGCAGATCATCGAGATCGCGAAGGCCATCTCACTCGACGCGCGCGTGCTCATCATGGACGAGCCCACCGCCGCGCTCTCCGGGGTCGAAGTCGAGCGACTGTTCGCGGTCGCGCGGTCGCTGCGCGACGAAGGCCGCGCCATTCTCTTCATCTCCCACCGCTTCGACGAAGTCTTCGAACTCTGCGACACCGTCACCGTCATGCGCGACGGGGCCTACATCGCGACGAGCCCGATCGGCGACACCACGGTCGAGCAGATCGTGCGGCAGATGGTGGGGCGTGACATCACGACGCTCTTCCCCAAGCAAGAGGTACCGATCGGCGACGTCGTGCTGAGTGTCGAAGGCCTTACCCAGTCCGGTGTCTTCGAGAACGTGACGTTCGATGCGCGCGCCGGAGAGATCGTCGCCCTCGCCGGGCTCGTCGGCGCCGGGCGCAGCGAGATCGCCCGGGCAATCTTCGGGGTCGACCCATACGCGTCGGGCACGGTGCGGGTCGGCGGCGAACTGCTGCCGCGCCGTCGTCCGTCGGCGGCGATGGCGGCGGGCGTCGCACTCGTTCCCGAAGACCGTCGGCAGCAAGGCCTCGTGCTCGAGGCGTCGGTCGCTCGCAATGCGACCCTCGCCATCCGCCGCGCTCTCGCCCGGGTGGGCTTCATCACGAGTGGCCTCGAGAACGCCGCCGCGCGCATCTGGGCGAGCCGGCTCGAAGTGAAGACCGCCGCGCTCGACACCGAGGCCGGAACGCTCTCGGGCGGCAACCAGCAGAAAGTCGTGCTCGCGAAGTGGCTCGCCACGAACCCGCGGGTGCTCATCGTCGACGAGCCCACCCGCGGCATCGACGTCGGCACCAAGGCCGAAGTGCACCGGTTGCTCTCCGAACTCGCCGGGCAGGGCATGGCGATCGTCATGATCTCGTCGGAGCTCCCCGAGGTGCTCGGCATGGCCGACCGTGTGCTCGTCGTGCACGAGGGCCGCATCACCGCCGACATCCCGCGCGCGGAGGCGACCGCCGAGTCGGTCATGTTCGCAGCGACCCACTCGGCGGGAGAAGCGGCATGATCGCCCGCGTCACCGGCGTGCTCAAGGCCCGCGAGACCGGCATCCTGCTCGCCTTCGCCCTCGTGGTGGTGGCGACGACCATCAAGAACCCGAACTTCCTGTTCTCGCCCGACGGGTTCCGCGACCTGCTGCTGACCCCGTCGATCCTGCTGCTCGTCGCCGTCGGCCAGGCGATCGTCATCATCACCCGCAACGTCGACCTCTCGGTGGGCTCGATCCTCGGCCTCTCGGCGTACCTCACGGGACGCGTGTTCATCGACCTCGCCTGGCTGCCGTGGCCGGCCGTCTTCCTCATCGGGCTCGTCTTCGGCGGGCTGCTCGGCCTCATCAACGGCGCGCTCGTCGCCTTCGCGAAAGTCCCCGCCCTCGTCATCACCCTCGGAACGCTCTACGCCTACCGCGGCATCAACGTGCTCTGGACCGGCAGCGACCGCATCAACTCGTCGGACATGCCGCGCGAATTCCTCGCCCTCGGCACGAGCGCGCTCGCCGGCATCCCGTGGCTCACGATCATGGCGCTGCTCGTGCTCATCGTCGCCGGCTGGTTCCTGCGCACTCAGCGCGCCGGCCGCGAACTCTACGCGATCGGCTCCGACCCGGGCGCGGCGAACCTCTACGGACTCAAGGTCACGCAGCGTGTCATCGCGGCCTTCGTCGTCAGCGGCGGGCTCGCCGGCCTCGCCGGGGTGCTGTTCGCGGCGCGGTACGGCACCGTCAGCTCGAACGCGGGCAGCGGGTGGGAGCTGGATGCCGTCGGCGCGGCCGTCATCGGCGGTGTCGCGATCTTCGGCGGCTCCGGCACCGTGTGGGGGGCCGCGATCGGCGCCTACCTGTTGCTCACCATCAACCGTGCCCTTCCCGTCATCGGGGTCGAAGACGTCTGGCAGCGGGCCGTCGTCGGCGCCCTCATCCTCGGCGCCATCGTGCTCGACCGCGTGCTCGCGCTGAGACAGGCGAAACTACTCACCTCGGGGAGGACACCATGACCGCCGCCCCCGCCACCGGTCGGGTCTACCGCGACTACGCGCACCCGCTGGCGCGGCGCATCCTGCTCACCCGCGAGATGGCGATCGTCGCGCTCGTCATCGTCGTCGCGGTCGCCGCCGTGATCTCGCTGCCGCGGTACGCCGGCCCCCTCACACTGCCGTACCTGCTGCTCGACATAGCTGCGATCCTGATGATCGCCCTGCCGATGACGCTCATCATCATCACCGGCGAGATCGATCTTTCCGTCGCGAGCACCCTCGCGCTCGCGAGCGTCACCTTCGGCGGACTGCATGAAGCGGGCCTGCCGATCGAAGCCGCCGGACTCGTCGCCATCGTTATCGGCGTCATCGCCGGCGCGGTCAACGGGTTCTTCGTCACCGTCGTCGGGCTGCCTTCGCTCGCCGTCACGATCGCGACGCTCGCCCTGTATCGCGGAGTCGCCGTCGGCCTGCTCGGCACCCGCGCAGTCACCGAGTTCGGCGAGTTCTGGACCGACCTCGCCACCTCGCGCATCCCGGGCACCCCCATCCCCTCGGTGACGATCCTCCTCGCCGTGCTCGCGATCGGCTTCGCGATCCTGCTGCACTTCACCGCCTTCGGCCGGGGTGTGTACGCGATCGGGCAGTCGAAGGAGGCGGCGCGCTTCTCGGGCGTGCGGGTCGAACGCACCAAATTCATCCTCTTCGTTCTCGCGGGCGCGGTGGCGGCGCTCGCCGGCATCTACTACACGCTGCGGTTCGGCAACGCGCGCGGCCAGATCGCGGAAGGGCTCGAGCTCAGCGTCATCGCGGCCGTGCTGCTCGGCGGCGTCTCGATCTTCGGTGGACGCGGCGCGATCCACGGTGTCATCGCCGGCGTCGTGCTCATCGGGTTGCTCGGCAGCGTGCTGCGTTTCGCGGGCGTCACGAGCGACGTCATCAACATCATCACGGGCGTCCTGCTGGTCGTCTCCGTGGTGACCACGAGCATCCTGGCCTGGATCCACCGTTGGCGGACCGGGCGGGGAGTGAAGAAGGGGCCCCCGGCGGTTTAGCCCCGGCTGAGGACCCCCCAGCAGTCGATGCAATCACATCGGCACCAAGATAGGAGAAACAATGATGTTTGGACGGAAGGCTCGGATCGCCGCCGTGGCCGCCGCCGCCGTGAGCCTCGCGCTCGTGGCCACCGGCTGCACGGCCAGCGACAACGGCGGGGACGGTGACGGCGCGAACCTCGCCATCACCTTCCTGCCGAAGAACCTCGGTAACGCCTACTTCGACACCTCCGACGCCGGCGGTGCCGAAGCGATCGAAGAGTTCGGCGGCACCTACGCCGAAGTCGGACCCGCGGAGGGCACGCCCGACTCGCAGGTCAGCTTCATCAACACGCTCGCCCAGCAGGGCGTCGGCGGGATCGTCGTCTCGGCGAACGACCCCGAAGCGATTTGCGACGCGCTCAACGAGGCACGCGACGCGGGCGTCAAGGTCGTCACCTTCGACTCCGACACCAACGCCGAGTGCCGCGACGTCTTCATCAACCAGGCGGATGCCGAAGGCATCGCCAAGGTGCAGGTCGACCTCATCGCCGAACAGATCGGCGGCGCGGGCGAGATCGCGATCCTGTCGGCGTCGGCCAATGCGACGAACCAGAACGCGTGGATCGCGCTCATGGAGGAGTACCTCGCGTCGGAGTACCCCGACATCACCCTCGTCGAGACCGTCTACGGCGACGACGACGACCAGACGTCGTTCGACAAGACGGCGGGTCTGCTGCAGACGCACCCGAACCTGAAGGGCATCATCTCGCCCACGACGGTCGGCATCTCGGCGGCCGCGCGGTACCTGTCCACCTCGTCGTTCAAGGGTCAGGTCTTCCTGACCGGGCTCGGCACGCCGAACCAGATGCGCGACTTCGTCGAAGACGGCACCGTCACCGCGTTCGCGCTGTGGAACCCGGGTGACCTCGGCTACCTCGCGGCCTACGCCGCGAAGGCGCTCATCGAAGGCGACATCACCGGTGCCGAAGGCGACGAGTTCGACGCCGGACGCCTCGGCAGCTACACCGTCGGCGAGAACGGCACCGTCCTGCTGGGCGACCCGTTCGTGTTCAACGCCGACAACATCGGGGACTTCGACTTCTAAGTCGGCATCCTCGGGCCCGGCCGGCTTCGCGCCGGCCGGGCCTTCCCAGCTCCGCCCACCGCGCTGGGAGCTCTCATTGACCCGCTCGCCGAGGAGGTTTCCGATGGCCGTGAGCATCCGCGATGTCGCTCGGCTCGCCGGTGTCTCCGTCGGGACCGTCTCCAACGTGCTCAACAAGCCCGAGGAGGTCTCGGCCGACTCGATCGCGCGAGTACAGGGGGCGATCGACGAACTCGGCTACGTGCGCAACGACGCCGCCCGACGGCTGCGGGCCGGCGTCAGTTCGACCGTCGGCTTCGTCGTGCTCGACGGGCAGAACCCGTTCTTCAACGAGGTCGTGCGCGGCGCCGAAGACGAGGCCTCCCGTCACGGGATCGCGATCCTGGTCGGCAACACCGACGAGGATCCCGCCCGTGAGGGCATGTACCTCGACCTCTTCGAGGAGCAGCGCGTGCGCGGCGTGCTGATCGCACCCTACGGTGACATCACGCGGCGACTCACCCAGCTGCGGGATCGCGGCATCCCGGCGGTACTCGTCGATCGCATGAACGTCGAGGGCACCTTCTCGTCGGTCGCCACCGACAGCGTCGTGGGGGGACGGATGGCGGCCGAGCACCTCATCTCGGCGGGTCGCCGCCGGCTCGCCTTCGTCGGCGGTCCCTTCGACATCCGGCAGGTGCGCGACCGCCTCGACGGCGCGCGCTGGGCCGTCGAGTCGAGCGACGTCGACGCGACGATCGAGGTGATCGCGACCCGTGCGCTCACCGTCGAGGAGGGCGCCGCCGCCGGTCGCCGGCTGCTGGAGCGGCCACGGCAACAGCGCCCCGACGCCCTCTTCGCCGCCAACGACCTCGTCGCCCTCGGGCTGCTGCAGGGCCTCGTGGTCGACGGCTCGGTGCTCGTGCCCGACCAGATGGCGCTCATCGGATTCGACGACATCGCCTTCGCCGCCGCCGCAGCCGTACCCATCTCGTCCGTGCGTCAGCCGAGCCGCGCGATCGGGCAGACCGCCCTGCGCATCCTGCTCGAGGAATCGGGCGACGACACCCTCATCCCGCGGCAGACCGTCTTCCGGCCCGAACTCGTCGTGCGGGCATCCACGCGATCCTGACCGTCGCCACCACCTCCATCCGCGCCAATCCGCGCGCGCGACCCCTTCTTCCGCGCCCGAGCCCTTCGCCCCGCATGGGCGCGGGCGAGCGCCTCATCCGCGCGAATCTGCGCGCGGGAACGCTTCATCCGCGCGAATCTGCGCGGACTAGTCGCCCAGCGCGGCTAGCTGATCCTCGAGGTGGAACACTTCGCGCAACCGGGGCGCAGTCTGGTCGGGGCGGGCGCCGTCGAGCGATTCGAAGTATCCGGCGGCTTCGGCCTCCCACGCCGCGGTGCGCGGGTCGGCCGCCAAGGCGGCGGCGGATGCCGCGTCGTCGTCGGTCTCGTAGTAGCCGATGAGCAGGCCGTCGTCGCGCAGAAAGAGGGAGTAGTTGCGTCGCCCGGCGTCGGCGATCGCCTGCAGCATGTCCGGCCAGACCGCCTCATGCCGCAGCACATACTCTTCGAGCCGGGCGGGCTTCACCTGCAACTGGAAGCAGATCCGCGCCACGCTCAGGCCCCCCAGCCCGCCTGCGCCCCGCCGACGCGGCCGGAGATGATCGACGCCGCGTACCCGGAGTCGGCGTAGGCCGCCATCGGGTCGGCGGGCAGCCCGCGCTCTTCACGCCATGCCG
>CBFGZU010000053.1:0-13212 GCA_965653335.1 uncultured Pseudolysinimonas sp. | reverse complement strand
TCTGGATCTGCGACTTCTCGTTCTGCATCGACACGACGATGCCGGTCGGGATGTGGGTGATGCGCACCGCCGAGTCGGTCGTGTTGACGCTCTGGCCGCCGGGACCGGAGGAGCGGAAGACATCCACGCGGATGTCGCCTTCGGGAACCTCGACCTCTTTGGCCTCCTCCATGACGGGGATGACCTCGACGGCGGCGAAACTCGTCTGGCGCTTGTCGGCGGAACCGAACGGGCTGATGCGCGCGAGGCGGTGGGTGCCCGCCTCGACACTCAGGGTGCCGAAGGCATAGGGCGCATCCACCTCGAAGGTCGCCGACTTGATGCCCGCGCCTTCCGCGTACGAGGTGTCGAGCACCTTCACGGGGTACTTGTGGCGTTCCGCCCAGCGCAAGTACATGCGCATGAGCATCTCGGCGAAGTCGGTGGCGTCGTCGCCGCCCGCGCCGGAGCGGATCGTGACGACGGCGCCGCGGTCGTCGTATTCGCCGTCGAGCAGGATCTGCACCTCGAACTCGCCGAGGGTCTTCGTCAGCGACGCGAGTTCGTCGCGTGCCTCCTGAGCGCTCTGCTCGTCGTCGCCCTCGATGGCCATCTCGACGAGCACCTCCAGATCGTCGAGTCGCCGCTCGATGCCGGTGATGCGGGCGAGTTCCGACTGCCGGTGGCTCAGCGCGCTCGTGACCTTCTGCGCGGCGTCGGGGTCATCCCAGAGGTCCTGCGCGCCGGCCTTCTCGCTGAGGTCGGCGATCTCGGCTTCGAGCCGCTCGACCCCGATGACGCTGCGGATGTCGGTGAACGTGCTGCGGAGGGCGGCGATATCGGCGCCGAGGTCGAGCTCGATCATGGCGACGTCCAGCCTAGGCGTAACGTGAGAGCCGATGGACACCGCCGAACGCCCGTTCCGCTGGCGATCGGTGGCCGTCGTCGTCTTTCTGCCGTCGATCGTGTTCTCGATGGGGCAGTTCGCGATCATCCCCGTCATCCCGGCGGTCGCGCAGAACCTGGGCACCGATCTCGGCGGGGCAGCCCTCATCGCCTCGATGCTCGTCGTCGGGCAGCTGCTCGGCGACATCCCGAGCGGCGCGGTCGTCGCGCGCATCGGTGAGCGCCGGGCGATGATCGCCGCGACCGGCCTCGCACTGGGCGGGGTGATC
Source organism: uncultured Pseudolysinimonas sp. (assembly GCA_965653335.1). Lineage (GTDB taxonomy): Bacteria > Actinomycetota > Actinomycetes > Actinomycetales > Microbacteriaceae > Pseudolysinimonas_A. The sequence goes on along the minus strand of CBFGZU010000053.1, from coordinate 12,058 downwards.
GCGATGCTGCTCGCCCCGCACCCCGCGGTGCTCGGTCTCGGCGTGCTGCTGCTCGGCATCGCGGGTGCCTCGTTCGGTCTCGCGCGCCACGCGTTCATGACGACGTTCGTGCCTCTGCGGTACCGAGCCCGGGCCCTCGCGACCCTCGGCGGCGGCATCCGGCTGGGCGCGGTCGCTGGCCCGCTCGCGAGCGCGGCCCTGCTCGCCACGACGGGTGAACCCGCGAGCGTCGTCATCCTGCTCGCGGTGTGCTGCTTCGCCGCCGCGACTCTGCTGCTCGTGCTGCGCGACCCCGCGGCCGCGGTCACCCGGGGCCCGCGCACCTCCGGCGAGAGCGAGGTGCACGCGGAAGTCGTCGGCCTGTGGGCGACCCTCGCGACACAGCGGAAGGTGCTGCTCACCGTCGGCATCGGCTCGGCGATCCTCGCCGGCCTGCGGCAAGTGCGTCAGGTCGTGCTGCCGGTCTGGGCGATCAGCATCGGCCTCGACGAAGCGACGACCTCACTCATCATCGGGGTCGCCGCGACGATCGACTTCTCGCTGTTCTTCCTCGGCGGCTGGATCATGGACCGCTTCGGCCGAATGTGGGCGATCCTGCCGTGCGTACTCGGACTCTCGATCGGGCTCGTCGCGCTCGCGTTCACCCACGACCTCGACACCACGGTCGGCTGGTATATCGGCATGACCCTCTTCCTCGCCCTCTCGAACGGGCTCGGCGCCGGCATCCTCATGACCCTCGGTGCCGACCTCGCCGACCGTCGCAACCCGGCCCCGTTCCTCGGCGCGTGGCGGTTCACGACCGATCTCGGCGGGGCGGGTGCGCCGATTCTGGTGACGGCGCTCACCGCGGCGTTCAGCCTGTCGACCGGCGTGGCGGTGATCGGGATCATCGGCGTGCTCGGCGCGCTCGTCTTGCGCCTCTACGTCCCCCGCTACGTGTCTGCGCGTCCCAGTCAGGGTGCCGATTAGCCGAGAATGTTCGAATGTCTGTCAGCCCGCTCGCTCCGAGCCCGTACGCCGTGCTCGGCGTCACGCAGAACGCCGGCGAAGCCGACCTGCGGCGCGCGTACCGGCTGAAACTCCGCGAGACCCACCCTGACACGGGCGGCAGCTCGGCCCAGTTCCATCTCGTTCAGTGGGCGTGGGAGCAAGTGGGCACCCCCGGGGCACGGGCGGCGTACGACTCCGGTGCCGCGTGGGACGGCCACCGCGACGACACCCCCGAGCGACCCTGGGCGCCGTCCGAACCCACCGCACGCGCCAACTCGTCACGACCGCGCGCGCGAACCCACGGGCATCCCGGCGGGTGGTACCGCGAGCAGTACCTCGACCTGCTGCAGGAGTGGGTGGGGCGCGGAGCCGCCATCCCCAACCCGTACGATCCGACGCTCGTGCGATCGGCTCCCCTCGAGATTCGGCACCTGCTCGCGTCGGCGATAGCTGAAGAGGACACCGCCGTCGTGCTCGCCGACCTCGGAATTGGCTTCACGGTGTGGCACGACGTGCTCACCGACCCCGCTCGCGGTGGTGCCGCCAAGATCGACCACATCGTGCTCGGACCAAGCGGCCTGTGGGGGATGCTGAGCGAGGACTGGGGTGACGGCGTGGCGACGCGGCGGGGCGAGATCATCGGCCCCGGCCTCCGGCGCGACGAGCGGCCCCTGCACGACCTGGCGAGTCGGGCCCGCAGATTCGAGCGTCTCGCGAAGGTGAAATTCTCGGCGCTCGCGATCGTGATTCCCGACGACACGAGTGCCGACGGCGTCGCCATCCTCGGTTCGGTGCGGGGTGCGACGACGTTCCTCGTGCAGCGCCCACGCCTCGCCCACCTGATCGGCGCCCGCCCGGCCGGCCCGTCATTCGGCGGAACCGATCTCTTCGAGGTGCGCACGCGCGTGCAAAGCACGGCCCGTTTCGTCTAACCAAACACGGCGCGGGCCGTCGCGGTCGTCTGAATGCGCACGCCCTCGGGGAAGAACACCGTCACGATCGGCGGGCGCCACACGGCGGAGAGGGTGACGGTCGCGGTCTCGCCGTCGCGCGTCGTCGCCTCCTCCAGCACGAGGTGCTCGAAGCCGCCATTCGGGGTGGCGGCGAGAAACGCGGCAACGTCGCGGTTCACGTCGGCTGGCTCGAGCAGCACTCCTGGTCGACCATCGGCGAGAGAGACGTCGGCGAGGTCGAAGGCCTCTGCCCCGACAAGCGCGGCGCCGTCGGCGAGCGTGAACAGTTGCTTCCGTTCGAGGTACAGCGAGGATGCCGCCGCCGCGACCAGCACGAGCACGAGCGCCAGCGCGCCGAAGCCCGCGACAAGCGGCAGCGTCGAACCCTCCTCGTCACGCAGCATCACGACTCTGCGCATCACGGCTGTGCGCATCACGGCTCTGCGCATCAGGAACCTGCGAACCGCGAGACCTGCTCGGTCGCGACGGAGTCGATCGGCACGCCGGGCGGGATGTCGGCCTCGAGCACCGCCGGGAAGAACGGCAGCGGGGCGACCGTCGTGATCGTCACGGTGACGAAGCCGCGGCGCGTGAGGCAGTCGGCGGGGTTCGGTCGGCAGGTGATGACCACCCGGGCGTCTGCGGCGTCGAGTCCGTAGTCGGCAAGGGTCACGGCGATGGCGCGAGACGCCGCATCCTCGGCTTGCGCGACCGTTTCGGCTTGCACGAACACGCGCGACGCATGACGGGCCGCCCCCTCGGCGGCGAAGGACGCGCTCTGGATCGACGAGAGCGCAAGCACCAGGTAGACCGTGGGTACGAGCATCAGGATTCCGACGGTGATGAACTCGATCGACGCCGAGCCCTCGTCGCGTCCAGCCCAGTGGACGACGTCAGTCCAGCGTCTCGATCGCCGCATGACCCGACACCTCCAGCGCTCCCCCGACCCCGAGCAGCCCAACCACGGGAAGCGTCGTGCGCACCGTCACGGTCACTGCAGGGTGTCCCATCCAATCGCCGGTGCCGACCTCGATCTCGGATGCGTAGTCGGCTCCGATCGCCTCGGTGATCAGGGTGCGGGTGCGGGTGACCCCGTCGGCGGGCGCGTTGTCGGCGAGCGCTCCGAATCGCGCGCCCTCGGCAGCAGCATCCAGCACCGTGTTGCGCACGTGCAGCGCGAGCCCGAGTTGCAGGACCGCGAGCGTGAGGATCGTCAGCAGCATTCCGACGAGGGTGAACTCGACGACCGCCGCGCCGCGCTCGTCGAAAACGCTGCCGTCGCGCACGTCGTTGTTGCGCACCGCCGACTCAGATCCCGGTGACGCGAGCCAGCGCGCTCTCGAAGATCGCACCAAGCGCCGGTCCCGCGATCGCCCAGATCGCGATCACCAGCCCCGCGGTCATGAGACTGATCAGCACCCAGCCTGGAACATCGCCCGTCTCGTCGAGGATCTTCGCCGCGAGCTTTTCCCGAACCGCTTTCATGCGAGCATGGTGCCTCTCGCGTGCCCTCTCGCGGGGAATGTTTCCACAAACGCGCACTGGCTCCACTCCCGCAGGGCGAGCCTTCCCACTCCGGGAACGAACATCCCGGGAACGAGAAAGGGGTCTCAGCCTCAGCCGGACCCCTTGTACCCAACACCGATCCGACATGCGCCAGTCAGTGCTTACTCGGCTAGCTTAATGCTCCCGATCATCGAGGCCGCTCCCGTTTGATCGAGACCGGCATCAGGCGAAGCCGAAGACCGGCGGCAACACGAGGATGACGACGAGCACCCAGCCCAGGAACACCGGCAGGTAGGCGGTCTGCCACCGCTCCAGTTGCACGGGTCGGCTGCGGCCGGCGAGCAAGGTGGCGGTGAACCACGCGGTGCCGACGAGGTTGACGAGCAGCACGACGTTGAGCCCGAGGGCGGCGGCCCGGTTGACGGTGAAGCCGAGGTCACCGACGCGGCCGAACATCGCGATGAGGACGAGGATGTCGAGGGCGATCGCCGCGACGACGGCGACGAGGCGGATGACATCCATCAACCCGGCTCGCTGCGTGGCCGGGCGCGCCGAGATGCCGTACACGACGAGGCCGAGCACGACGAGAAGCAGCACGTCGAACACCGCCAGCAGATCGCGGTCGAAGTCGCGACCCATGCCGGTGATGGCATAGCTAGCGGCGGCGACGACGAGCATCACCGCGAACAACGGGGTGAAGATCGCGGTGAGCACGGGGGCGAGATTCTCGATGATGCTCTTCTTCGCCTCGACGAGCCACGCGGCCACGACGACAGCTCCGGCGGCGCCGGCCGGTGCGATCCAACCGATGAGGTCGTCGATGAGGTCGGGGGCGATCGGGGTGAGCACGAGCACGGTGAGGCCCATCAGCACCAGCCCGCCGAGCGCGATGAGCGCGTAGTAGATCGCCCACTCCCCGCTGAATCGGATGACATCCATTCGTCGTGCGGACGAGAGCGCTTCGCGTCCGGCGTAGGCGACCCCGACGACGAACCACAGGGCGACCGGGAGGTGGATCCAGACGAGCTGGTCGCTCGCCGAGCCGGGCGCGTAGGGGAAGAGGTTCACCGCGAGAGCGAGCAGCGCGACACCCGCGGCGAGTACGAGCACCCGCTTCGTCGGGGTGCGGCGTATGACGACGAAGTAGGCGGCCAAGACGGGCAGCACGAAAAGTCCGAGGTCGCGGACGAACCACGGCGAGATCGGTCCGTTGAGCAGCAGCATGTCGTTCGTCGTCGACGACGCCAGGAACCGGGCGATCAGCACGATCACGGCGGCAAGCGCCGCGAATCCGAGCATCAGCCCGATCGAGAATCGCCCCCGCCCCTCAGGGTCCGGGGCGCGGAGCTGCTTCCACATCCGATCGCTGTGCTCGCGGGCGTACTCGGCGGTGATCTGGTCGACCTTGCCGAGTCGACCCACGGCGACCTGAAAGGCTTCTTCGCCCGTCAGCCCGACCGCCTCGAGTTCGGCGATCTGGTCGCGCAGATGACTCTCGAGCTCGTCGGCGTCGGTCGCGTCGACCGCTCCGCCGCGTTCGAAGGCCGAGCGCCATTCGCTGATCCAGGTTTCCCGCGCGTCCACGATCAGGCTCCCGTCGCCGGCAGTGCGAAGCCCCAGATGCCGCCGAGGGTGCGCGTGGCGGTCTCCCACTGGCGGCGCTGGTCGGCGAGTTGGGCGCGCCCGGAATCGGTGATGCGGTAGTACTTGCGGCGCCGACCTTCGGGTGACTCGCCCCATTCGGCGACGACGTGGCCGAGTCGCTCGAGGCGATGCAGCAGGGGGTAGAGCATCCCGTCGGTCCACTGCACCTCGCCCGCGGAGATATCCCGCACGCGCTTGAGGATCGCGTAGCCGTAGCTGGATCCCTCGGCGAGGATCGCGAGCACGAGAGGCGTCGCCATCGCGGCGACGAGATCCTTGTCGATGTTCACATCCGAAGCATACCTTGCTCCTCTATGTATATGCCTAGTTGCTCTAGGTAAACTGTCACCGTCGGGCGACGGAGCTAGAGTTCGCGGCGTGAGCCAATTCCGCGATCGCGTCGACGCCGGCCGCCGCCTGGCCGAGCACCTCGCCGCGCGGCGGGCTCCAGACGTCATCGTGCTCGGCCTGCCCCGGGGCGGGGTTCCCGTCGCGGCCGAGATCGCTCGCGCTCTCGACGCCCCGCTCGACGTCATCGTGGTGCGGAAACTCGGGGTTCCCACGCATCCCGAAGTTGCGATGGGCGCGATCGGCGAAGGCGGCGTGCGCCTGCTCGATGAGACACTGATCGCCCAGCTCGGCATCACCCCCGTCGAAGTGGATGCCGTGGAACGCCGCGAGCGGGGGGCCCCCCACCCGGGGGTGGGCCCAACGCCGCCCCCCGGCCCGCGCCAGTAACACACCGGTCGCACCGCGATCATCGTCGACGACGGCATCGCCACGGGGGCGACCGCGGCGGCCGCCTGCCAGGTGGCTCGGCAGCTCGGAGCCGACCGGATCGTCGTCGCCGCCCCGGTCGGCCCAGCGGATGCCACGTCCCGCCTCGACGGCGCCGACGAAGTCGTCTGCCTGCTACGACCAGCCGGCTTCTACGCCGTCGGCGCCCACTACCGCGACTTCCGGCAGACGACCGACGAGGAGGTCACCGCTTTGCTGGAATCCGCCCGCCGCCGAGACCACCCGTGACGCTACGCTGACGGCATCCGCTGCGACGCCTGTTCGCACTCCCGAAGCGGCACGATCGGGGAGTGTACGCATGACCGCAGGACACGTCAGTATCCGCAAGATCTACAGCCGCGACGGACTCGCCCCCGGCGACAGCGAAACACGAAGCTGGAACAAGCCGCCGCGAGGCACCGTCGTCACCTACTGGACCGAAGCCCGACCGCCCGCCGCGTCGGGGCCGCACGGCACCTCGAGCGGCAAAGTAGCGATCACGCGAGTCGAGCACACCTACACCAAAGACAACTACAACGAAGACAGCTGGAAGTCGTTCATCACGGTGAAGAACACCGGCGACGACGTCACCGGCTACGACGTGTGGCAGAGCTGGGTCGACGTGGAGTGACCGTGGGCGCGCTACGACGACGTGTCGGCGACGCGCCGATATCTCTTGTGCACAGGTCTTGCTAATCGAACGTATCTTCGATAGATTGGGCTTGCTCGTGCCGAGCGTTCCGTTCTGAATGACGAACTACGAACTGGGAGATCGGCGTGAGCCTGCCTGCCGTGCCTGTGATCGAGGTCATTGACCTCTCCGGGCTGGCCCGCGCGTCGCATCAGGAGCTGATGGAGGGGATGCGGCTCTGGGCGGGGCATGTGCGTTCCGCAGAGTCGCTGGTCGCCGCGTTCGCCGGAGAGATCGATCGGCGATCTTCCCGGGATGCCGGGTATGACGGGCTGGCCGCGAGCACCGGGGCTCGTGGACCGGAAGGTTTGGTCTCGACGCTGACGGGCAAGTCGGCGAGGGACTCGCGTGACCTCGTCGCCGTGGGGCGGCTGCTGGATGCCCCGCCGGTGTGGCTGGCCGATGTCGCCGCCGGGGTCGCATCGGGCGAGGTGTCGGTCGGTGCCGCGGCTGCCATCGTCACCGGGCTGGGGCAACCCACCCCGTCGCTCGGGGCGGATGATCTGCTGGATGCCGCCCAGACCCTGGTCGCCGAAGCAGCCACGATGCCCCCGGAGAAGGTCGCGAAGCGGGCGCGGGAGCTGCGGGATGAACTGGATGCCGCCGGCATCGCCGACCGGGAACAGGCTTTTCGGGAGAAGCGGTTCCTTCGCCTCACTCCGAGGCCTGATGGGATGACCAGCATCTTCGGGCTACTCGACCCCGAATCTGCAGCGCTGGTCACCGACGCGATCGACTGCATCACCGCACCGCGCCGCAACGGCCCCCGGTTCATCGACGACGCCGAACGCGCCCGCGCCGAGGCGATCCAGAAGGATCCCCGCACGACCGAACAGCTCACCCTCGACGCGCTCGTGGAGATGATCCGTATCGCCGCGGCCGCCGACCCCGGCCGAGTGTTCGGGGTGCGCAAACCCGCCGTGCGCGTGCACGTCGACGCCCGCGACCTTGAGTGTCGTGAAGGTGCCGGGCACCTTGAGGGTCAAACCGCCGCCGTGTCCATCGCGACGGTCGAACGGCTCGCCTGCTCCGACGGGTACGTCCCGGTGATCTTCCACCCCGGCGGCGCGATCGATGTCGGCCTCACCCAACGACTCTTCACGCCACGGCAGCGCATTGCCCTCGCCGCGATCTGGGGAGGCTGCGCCCACCCCGACTGCGACCGACCACCCTCCTGGACCGAAGCCCACCACGCCATCGAATGGGACAACGGCGGACCCACCGACATCGCCAACGGTGTACTTCTCTGCCGCTTCCACCACATGCTCATCCACAACACCGGCTGGAGCATCCGACCACCCGACCGAGCAGGTGGGACCTGGCTGATGCACCCACCACCCGGGCGACCTGGCATCCGCAAGCCCATCGAACTGACCAGCAAGACCCCACTCCGCCGAAAGCAGTGACGCCCACGCCCGCGGGAGAGCTCTGCCTGCAGACGAGCTACCTCGGCGCAGCCGGCGATTCAGTGGGCGGCGGGCTCGGCCTGCATCGCGTCGATGTATTCCTTGATGGTCGGCATCGCCGTGAGCTTGTCGCGGAAGAAGGTGTTGACGAGGTTCACCACTCGGGCTTGCGCGCCCTCGACCTCGGCGGTGCGTTGCTCCCCCGTCGTCTGCGACTCGAGCGTGCGGCTGAGCTGCTGCAGCGCCTCGACGATCTCAGCCTCCTGAGGCCCGTCGAGCGCCTTCACGACCTCGAGCACAAGAGCGTCGGCCTGCGCGCGCACATCGGCGATCGGGATGCCGGAGCCAGGTTGGGTGGCGTTGTCGAGCGTCACGATGAGCGACCACACCTGATACAGGATCGTCGTCGGCTCGTCGAAGAGCTCCCGCACGAACGCGGCATCCAGGTGCCGACCCGAGAGCCGGAACACGTTGTACATGCGCTTCGCGGCTTTGCCGTAGTTGAGGTGCTTCGTGAGGTACTTACGCACCTCCCCCTCGAGCTGTTCGACGTACTCGTCGAGCGCGTCATCCGAGACGTGCTGCACGACCTTCGCGAAGGTCGGCACCGACCCGGCGTCGAGATACACCTCCTGAAAGTAGGTGTCGAGGTAGCCGTCGAGCGGCACGATGTTCCCGTCGGGCGCCTCCCAGGTAACGTCGATGACGTTGCTCGCGTTCGACAGCCGGCGACGCTCGGGGTCGGTGACCACCCAGTCGGCCTTGACCCACCCGGGGTCGCGCGCGGCATCCTCCCAGCGCACCTCGCCGTCGACCGTCTGGATGACTCCGGCCTCGATGTCGGCGAGCGTCCACGAGATCGGGGCGCCCGCCTTCGTGCTGCCGAGTTTCGCCTCGAGGAACTGGTAGGTCGCGCCGCGGGTAAACGCGAGCACCTTCTCTTTGAGCGAGCGGGCGAGGATGTCGCACGCCTCGTCGCGCGTCGCGGCCCTGATGTTGAAGCGCTGGAAGAAGTCGGCGTCGCCCGGGAAGCTCTGGATCTTCGACTGCGCTGCCGACCCGGAGAGTGCGAGCGCCCCCTCGGTGACCGCCGGATCTCCCGTGAGCTCGACGACTTTGCCGATGGCCCGGAACCGGGCGAGGTCGCGCGGCGTGAAGTCGAGCATCGCGACCCGATGCCCGAACGTGCCGCTCGCCTCATCGATCTTGAGATCGCCTTCGGCCTCGGCGGCGATGGCGGCGAGCCACTGCACGGTCTCGACTTCGTCGAGTTCCACCCCGAGACGCTTCGCCGACTCGATGATTCTCGCGACTTCGTTGTCGGAATCAGACGGGCCGTCAGGGATGGACTGGCTCACGACGCCTCCTCGGCTTGCCTGCTGGCGGCGCGCAGGGCTGCGGCATCCGCTGAGATCGCCCGGAACAGCTCCGCCTGATCGCGCGCGTCACCGAGGGCGTTGTGCGACAGCGGTCGCCCCGCGAGGTACTTCGGTGACAGGTGCTTCATGCTCGTCTGCTCCCAGGTGGAGCCCATCATGCCGACGTAATAGGACTTGATGTCAAGACCCCCGTGCCCGAACGGGTTCTCGATGCCGTAGCGCGCGAAGTATTCGTTGACGAACATCCAGTCGAAGGCGGCGTTGAACCCGACGAACACGGCGCGGTGCGTCTGCGGCGGCACGACGTCGCGGATCCACTGGGCGAACTCCTCCATCGCCTGCCGCGGGTCGGTGCCGTCGGCCCGCAAGCCCTCCAACGTGAGGCCGCTGACCGCGAGCGCCGACTCGACGCTCAGCTCCCGATCGGGCTGGAGCTCGATATAGAACCCGCGTTCGGGTTCGTCGACGAGACACGCGCCGATCGACACCATCGCGTAGTCGCCCGGCGTCGGACCGGCGGTCTCGACATCGACACTGACGAAGCGCTCGGGACGCACCCGGGCCCGCTCCGCGGGCGTCATGCCTGGCCGAGGTGCGCGGTGACCTCGATCTCGATTCTCATCTCCGCACTCGCGAGCCCCGCCTGAAAGGCCGTCGCGGCGGGCCGAACCTCGCCGAAAACCTCCTGCAGCGCCGGCCAGGTCTTCTCGAAGTCGCTGAGGTCAGGCAGCAGGTAGTGCACCCGCACGACATCCTTGAATTCGGCACCTGCTTCCGCGAGCGCGGCGCCGATGTTGCGCAGCGCCTGGCGAGCCTGCTGCTCGACGTCGTCGGAGATGGTCATCGTCGAATAGTCGTATCCCGTGGTGCCCGAGACGAACACCCACTCCCCCGAGACCACGGCACGCGAGTACCCGATCTGCGACTCGAAAGTGGACCCGGACGAGATGAGCCTGCGCATCCCGTCAGGTTACCGGCGAGTGCGCGCCGACGGCTCAACCGCCTCCGTCTCCTCCAGCGGAACGGGTTCGATGGGAACGTCCAGCTGCTTCTCGGAGCGCACGAACGCGATCCCGACGAGGATGAGCAGCCCGCCGAGCAGCTGGAGCGGGCCGAGCGCTTCGCCGAGCAGCACCCATGCGAAGATCGACGCGACGACGACTTCGAGCATTCCGACGAACGACATGAGCCGCGAGCCGAGCATCTGCGACGCGGTGATGCTCGCCGCGTACCCCATGCCGGTGGTCGCGGCGAGGATCGCGAGCGGCAGCCACCACGGCACGATGCCGCCGAGGGCGTTCACCTCGGTGAGCGCGAAGTCGAACGGCACGAGGCCGGCGAGACCGACGACCCCGAGCACGAGCGAACCGAGGATGAGGCTGAACGACGCGAACGCAACGGGCGGCAATCCGGCGGCGGGCCGGGCCGCGATGACGTAGTAGAGGGCGCAGCCGACCGCGGCGATTGCGGCGAAGACGTAGCCGAGCGCATCCCCGCCGCCGACCGGTCCGATGGTGAGAACGAGCCCAGCGATCGCGACGACGGAGCCCACAAGCACAACCGCGCGGGGCATCCGCCGCGTCGCGACGGCGATGCCGGCGACAAGCAGCAGCGGCGCAAGGTACTCGATCAGGAGCCCCGACGACACGGGGATGCGTTCGATGGCGGCGAAGAAGACGAGTTGGGTGGCGGCAACGCCGATGACCGTCATGCCGAGAATGCGCCGGCGTGCCGTCCACACGACGCGCCACTTTCCGCGCAGCGCGACGAGGGCGAACGGCAGCAGCAGGAGGCCGGCGAGCGCGGCGCGCACGGTGACGGCGGCGGCGGGACTCCACCCGGCGTCCATGAGCGGTTTCGCGAGCGCGCCCGACGTGCCGAAGGAGAGCGAGGCGAGCACCCCGATCACGAGCCCGAGCGGCACGCGAGTGGAGTTCATGAGCTGGCTTCTGTCGATGGGTTGCGCCACTGCGGAGCGACGCGGGGTGGTGCGGATGACGCTACTCTGGGCTCCGGTAAGGACTCAAATTGCATTTCACCCCTGACACCGACGACACCCTCGCGTTCCTCGTCGCGCTCGCCAACACCCACCCAACGGCATCCCGCAGCGGCGCCGACGAGCTCGCGACGCCCGAGCAGCTCACGGCGCTGCTCGACGAACACGGCTTCACCGAACGCTTCGACCGCGACGAACCTGAGCTCGCATCCGTCGTTCAGGCGCGCGACGAACTGCGCGCCATGTGGTCGCTCCCCCGCGACGACCAGGTCGGCGAGATCAACCGCTGGCTGCGGGAGGTCAAGGCGCTGCCGTTCCTCGTGCGGCACGACCGCTTCGACTGGCATCTGCACGCGACCGAGCCGCACGCACCGCTCGCCGACCGCGTCCGGGCTGAGGGAGCACTCGCCCTCGCCGAAGTCACGCGCGCCAACGCCAACGACCGCATGCGCGTGTGCGCCGCGCGCGACTGCACCGGACTGCTCATCGATCAGTCGCGCAACGGCTCGAAGCGCTTCTGCTCGGTGCGCTGCGGCAATCGCGTCAACCAGCAGGGCTACCGCGAGCGGATGTCGGTCGCCTAACCCCCTCCCGGTCGCGCGCTGCCCTCCTGTTTCTATCCGCTTATGCCCGCTTCTATCCGCGACTTTTCGCGGGGATAGACCATTCGCGAGCACGAATTTGCGCGAATGGATGGGCCATCGCCGCATCTCGGG
>CBFGZU010000052.1:0-13446 GCA_965653335.1 uncultured Pseudolysinimonas sp. | reverse complement strand
CCGTAGTACCGGGAGAGACCCGTGCTCTCGGCCCAGCCGTAGGCGGCGACGTCGGGCGGGAGATCGAGTGCGGGGGTCGCCGACACCGCGGTGTCCCACCCGGTCGCGCTGTAGGTGTAGCTGGAGCAACCGTCGACCGCCGACTCCAGCGCGGCGAGATGCACGGCCGCGGAGGCGCTGTCGTCGAACACGCGCACCGTCTCCGTGAAGGAGTAATACTCCGAGGAGTCCAGGTGCCAGTCGGCGTAGTGCACGATGTCGCCGTCGGCGGAGGGGTCACCGGAGTCGCCCGGAGCGAAGAAGAGGGGCGCCGAGGTAAGGGTGAAGTAGCAGCGATCGGGTGAACCACCGTCGGACTTCCACCACTCGGTGTTGTCGGTGTGATCCTCACCTGCCGTGATGTCGTATGCCTCGTCGTCGCTGCGGGGAAGTCCGATCTCGGCGTACGCGTCGGCTGGGAGCTCGAGACTGCGAGCGTCATCCACGTCGAAGCAGTGGCCGCAGTCGAGAGGGTCGACGGCGACCGGTAAGCCCGGGTCGCCCTCGAGGAGATCGTCGAGGTTACCGCCCGACGGGGAGAAAGCCGTCTGTGAGGCGGACGTCGCCAACTGGATTGCCGCGAAAGCGACCCCGGCGATCAGACCGACGACCGCGAGCGACCCGCCGATGATGACGGGGATGAGCCACCGCCTGCGGCGCGGAGGGGGCGCCGACCACGTGGGGGCGACGCCGATCGGTGGGCCCGTCGGGGCAGGCGGTGTCGGCGTCGGACGCGCCGATACCGACGCAGGAGGCACGTACGGCGGCACCGGCGGAGGCGCGGCCGGCGGCACCAGCCCTCCGGGCGGGGTGAACGGGCCGGGCTCGGTCATCGCGTTCCCTTCGCAGTGACATCCGGCATCCAGTTCCGGGTTGCCAACACAGTACCGGGGGCGAGGGAATCGGCGTCGCGCCTGACGAATTCGAGGGCGCGAACTCACGCTAATGTTCACTCACCCCCACCAGGAGGATCGAATGAGCACGACACCCACCGCCGGGGAACGCTTGCGTTACTGGTTCGACAATTGGATGGCGCGAGGGCCGATCGCTCTCATGGCACTCCTGGGCCTCGCCACCGTCGCCTTTGTCGTCGTGCTCGGCACGATCGCCTGGATCGTGCTCCACCTCATCCCCGATGAGGAAGGCAATCTCGGCGACAACTCGACCGGCCCGCTCGACCTCATCTGGCGCAGCCTCATGCGCACCCTCGACCCGGGCACGATGGGCGGCGACTCCGGATGGACGTTCCGCATCATGATGCTCGTCGTCACGATCGGTGGCCTCGTCATCGTGGCGAGCCTCATCGGCATCGTCTCGGGCGCGTTCGACAGCAAAGTCGAGGAGCTGCGCAAGGGCCGGTCGCGCGTGCTCGAGCAGGATCACACCCTCATCCTCGGCTGGAGCACGAAGGTTTACCCGATCGTGCGCGAGATCAGCATCGCCAACCTCTCGCGTGGCAAGAGCGCGATCGTCATCCTCGCCGACCGCGACAAGGTCGAGATGGAAGACGACATCAAGGCGCAAGTCGGCGACACCGGCAGGACGAAGATCATCGTGCGCTCCGGCGATCCGATGAACCTCGCCGAACTCGAGGTCGCCAACCCGCACACGGCGCGCAGCATTGTCGTGCTCGCACCCGACGAGGCCGACGATCCGGATTCGACGGTCATCAAGACCGCTCTCGCGGTCACCAACAACCCGAACCGCAAGGACGGCAGCTACCACATCGTCGGCGAGCTGCAGGATCCCGGCAACCTCGAGGCGGCGACACTCGTCGGTCGCGACGAAGCCCACTGGGTGCTGTCGACCGAGCTGATCAGTCGCATCACGGTGCAGACCTGCCGGCAGAGCGGGCTCTCGGTCGTCTACTCCGAGCTTCTGGATTTCGGCGGCGCGGAGATCTACTTCACCCAGCAGCCCCGCCTCGTCGGCACAACCTACTTCGACGCCCAGCTCGCGTTCGCGACCTCCGCTGTCATGGGTCTCGTCCAGGGCGGGAAGGTGACCCTGAACCCGGAATCCGACACGGTGCTCGCCGCCGACGACCTCATCATCGTGATCGCCGAAGACGACGATGCGATCGCCCTCGCCGAAGCGGGCGTGCCCGACCTGAGCGTCGTGAGCGAGTCGACGGTCGCGCCGGCGGCTCCCGAGTCGACCCTCGTGCTCGGACACAACGAGGGCCTTCGGCTGATGCTCACCGAACTCGACGGCTACTCGACGCCGCGGTCACGCGTCACCGTCGTCGCGGATGTCGACGAGCCCGGGTTCGACAGCCTCGCCAACCTCGATGTGAGTTTCCAGCGGGGCGACCCGACGAGCCGAGCCGTGCTCGACGCGATGTACGTTCACGAGTTCGACCACATCATCGTGCTCGCCGCGAAGGAGACGCTTCCCGCGCAACGCGCCGATGCCAAGACGCTCATCACGCTGCTGCACTTGCGAGATATCGCCGTCAAGAAGGGCGCCGATCTCAACGTCGTCAGCGAGATGATCGACGATCGCAACCGCGAACTGGCGGAGGTCACGCAAGCCGACGACTTCATCGTGAGCGACCAGCTCATCAGCCTCATGCTCTCGCAGCTCAGTGAGAACAAACGGCTGACGGATGTCTTCGACGAACTGTTCTCGGCCACCGGTGCCGAAATCTACCTGCGGCCCGCCGAGCTCTATGTGCCCGTCGGGGTGGCTGCCGACTTCTACACGGTGCTCGAGGCGGCTCGTCGCCGCGGCGAGACGGCGATCGGCTACCGGCTCGACGAGTTCGCCCGCAGCAGCGAGCACTCCTACGGGGTGACGGTCAACCCGACCAAGACCGAGCGGCGTGCGTTCGCCGCCGGCGACAAGGTGATCGTGCTCTCCGACCACTGACCACCCGCCGCGCTACGCGGGGGCGATGTTGTGGGTGCGGCGGAAGAGATTGTCGGGGTCGTAGTCGGCTTTGACCTTCCGAAGCCGGGCGAGGGTCGCCGGCGGATACATGCGTTCGACCGGATCGGCAAGACTCGAGAAGTTGCCGTACATGCCTCCGAGCCAGGGTTCGAGCCGTGACCAGAGGGCGCGGACTCGCGGCTCGTGGGCGTCGAAGATCTCGCCTTCGGGAAAGAAGGCGGCCGAAATGATCCAGGCCTCGGTGTCGCGGTACCCCCAAGCCGTCTCGTCGGGCGCGACGTGACCGTAGGCGCCGCCCAGCAGCCGTACCATGAGCACCGAGTCACCGAGTTCGCGCTTCACCGCCGCGAGTTCGGCGATCAGGTCGTCGTCGAACCGCGCCGCGAACCCGTTGTCGTCGACCATCGCGATCGCGGGTGCGTCGACGTGCGCGGCGTCGGGCTGCTCGTCGATGAGCACGTCGGCGTAGGGCATCGGTGCGATCGTGTGCCCGGTGACGCCGGGAGTCGCGAGCACGGGCGCGATCGCGGCGGCCGCCGCGTCGACATCGGCTCCCGCCCATACGAACACGATCTGCGAGACGGCCGGCATCCCCTCGCCGAACGAGGGCAGCCCCATGTAGGTGGTCGTGAGCTGCTCCGGCGCGACGCGCGTCGCATCCCGCCACGCCGTGAACACGACCGCGAGGTCGGCGTCGGGCGCCAGCTCGATCGCGCCCGACACCACGCCGTCGGGCAGCGGATGCGCGCGGAAGGTGAATCGCGTAACGACCCCGAAGTTGCCGCCGCCGCCCCGGATCGCCCAGAACAGGTCGGGTTCCGTCGTCGCACTCGCCGTCACGATGCGAGCGTCGGCGAGCACGACTTCGGCGCTCACGAGACTGTCGATCGCGAGGCCCCAGAGCCGCACGAACCAGCCGACGCCGCCGCCCAGGGTGAGGCCCCCGACGCCGACCGATTTGGTGTCGCCCGACGAGATCGCCAGCCCGTGCGGCGCGAGGGCCGTCGCGACATCGCCCCAGATTGCGCCGCCGCCGATCGTCACCTGCGCGCCGTCGATCGAGACGTCCGCGAGCGAACGCAGGTCGATCACGAGACCGCCGTCGTTCGTTGAGCGCCCGAGGCTGTCGTGACCGCCGGCTCGCACCGAGAGGTCGAGCCCGGCGTCATGCGCGAAGGCCACAACCGTCGCGACATCGGCGGCATCGGCCGGCCGGATCGCGGCGAGCGGGCTGCCTGGCCCTTTCGCGACCGTCACGGAATCGAGGTAGGCGTCGTCGCCGGGTGTCAGCACTTGGCCCCTGATCGCCGTCGTGAGTGCTGAGAGATCCACGCTATGCAGGCTAGATCGAACCGCCGACCGGGGCTACCCCAGGTCGGGACTGAATCCCGCCGAGAGCAGCAGCACACGCAGCGCGATCGCGGCGATGCCGAACAGCAGACCCAGGAAGCCGAGCACCCGTCCGCGACCGGAGATGAGGGCGATGAGGCCCAGCAGCGCCGCGAGCCCGCCGGTGAAGAAGCCGCCGAAGAAGATGAACAGCGCGAGCAAGGCGAGGCCCGCGGTGCCGAGCGCCGTTCCGAGACCCGAGAAGTCTCCGCTGACGACGGCGGATGCCGCGCCGACCAGCACGACGATGGCGAAGATCAGGAACCCGATGTCGCCGAGGGCGGTCAACAAGCCCAGCGCGAACGACCACGCGCCGACGCCGCGCTTCTTCCGCTCGACCGGGACGGGTGCCACCGTGGTCGGCTCGGCCACCGGCTCATGGAGGACCGGCTCGGGCGCGACAGGCTCATCGGCGGACGGCTCGGGTGCGACAGGACCATCGGCGGCTCGCCCGGGAGCGGCTGGCTCGGGCGCGACCAGCTCGGGCACGTCCGATTCCGGCGGGGTCGTGCTGGCGGGGACGACGGGTTCGGAATTCGATGAGTCGGACATGGCACGACTGTACTGCTCACCCGTGTTGCCGTCACGGGCCGACGCCGAGGTCAGCCGCTCTTGCGGCGGAACTCTCGCTTGTTCCCGATAGCCCCGTGAGTCCCGTGGACCGCGGAATCGCCGTCGAGGTGCGCCGGCCTGTTCTGCGCGTTCTGCTTCTTACGCTCGAGCGCTTCGCGGAATTTGCGCTTCGTCTCCTCCGAGGCGGAGGTGTCGGCAGCCTTCTCGTCCATGGTCGGAGCTTACGCGGTCGACTCGACCCTGGCGTCGGGCTGCCGCTCCGCGATCTCAGCGCGGATGGCATCCATATCGAGGGCGCGCACCTGGGTGAGCAGGTCGTCGAGCGCGGGGCGGGGGAGCGCCCCCGCTTGCGAGAAGACCCCGATGCCGTCGCGGAACACCATGAGCGTCGGGATGGAGCGGATGTTGAAGGCACTCGACAGGTCGGGGTTGGCTTCGGTGTCGACCTTGCCAAAGACGATGTCCGGGTTGGCCTCGGCGGCGGCTCCGTAGATCGGCGCGAATGCCAGGCACGGGCCGCACCACCCCGCCCAGAAGTCGATGAGCACGATGCCGGACTCTGCGTCGGGCCGCAAGACGGTGGACTCGAAGTTCTCGGCGGTCAGATCACGCGTGGCCATGGCAGCCAGCCTAGGCGGGCTCGTCGTCCCTCGCTGGGAGCGCCGGGTGAAACCAGTGTGGGCGGGGTCAGTCGTCGAGAACGAAGGTGACCTCGAGGGTGACCTGCCATGCCGTGATCGCCCCGTCGGCGACTTCCACCTTCTGTTCCTTCACCCATGCGCCCGAGACGTTGCGCAGCGTCTTGTTGGCGCGAGCGACCCCCTCGCGGGCGGCGTCTTCGAAGCTCGTCGTGCTGCGGGAGGTGATCGTGGTGACGCGGGCGACGGTGGACATGGGATCTCCTGACGAATCGGACGATGACACGGATGTGTCCAGTCAAGACCCGCCGCAGGGGGATGTCCAGGCTGTGATCTGGGAGTCAGCTGGTAGGATTTCCGAGGTTGTCAATCGGCAGCCGAAATACCCGGAGCAGGCCGGCACAGAGCTGGTCACCGGTGGTGGTCTTCTGAAGCGATCGCGTCAGAGCACTTCTACTGTTGGCCAGATCGCCCCTGAACTGTCGAAAGGCAGTGCTGTCGCAAGGCAGCGGGTAGTTCTGTGCAT
Organism: uncultured Pseudolysinimonas sp.; assembly: GCA_965653335.1. Lineage (GTDB taxonomy): Bacteria > Actinomycetota > Actinomycetes > Actinomycetales > Microbacteriaceae > Pseudolysinimonas_A. The sequence continues at coordinate 7,389 of CBFGZU010000052.1, read as the reverse complement.
GCTCCTGCTCCTGGTTTCGACACGCCCGTATTGCGGGCTACTCAACCAACGAAGGAGGATCCCTTGGAGGGTCCCGAAATCAAGTTCGCCGAAGCCATTCTCGATAATGGCAAGTTCGGCACGCGCACCGTCCGATTCGAAACCGGTCGGCTCGCGCAGCAGTCCCAGGGCGCGGTCGCCGCGTACCTCGACGAAGAGACGATGATCCTGAGCGCGACGAGCGCCGGGAAGCACCCGCGGGACGGGTTCGACTTCTTCCCGCTGACGGTCGATGTCGAAGAGCGGTCCTACGCCGCCGGCAAGATCCCCGGCTCGTTCTTCCGTCGTGAAGGCCGCCCCTCGACCGAAGCGATCCTCGTCTGCCGTCTCATCGACCGCCCGCTGCGCCCGACCTTCGTCGAAGGCCTCCGCAACGAGGTGCAGATCGTCATCACGGTGCTGAGCATCGCGCCCGACGAGTTCTACGACGCGCTCGCGATCAACGCCGCCTCGGCGTCGACGCAGATCTCCGGCCTGCCGTTCTACGGCCCGGTCGGCGGCATCCGCCTCGCCCTCATCGACGGCCAGTGGGTCGCGTTCCCGAAGTTCAGCCAGCTGGCCGACGCCGTTTTCGACCTCACGGTCGCTGGTCGCCTCGTCACCGACGCGAACGGCAATGAGGATGTCGCGATCATGATGGTCGAGGCCGAAGCGACCGAAGGCAGCTGGGAGCTGATCCGCTCCGGTGCCGTCAAGCCCGACGAGGCCGTCGTCTCGCAGGGCCTCGAGGCGGCGAAGCCGTTCCTGAAGCAGCTCATCAAGGCGCAGCAGGAGCTCGCGGCGCAGTCCGCGAAGCCGATCCAGGAGTTCACCCTCTTCCCGCCGTACTCCGACGAGGCGTACAACGCCGTCGCCGAGATCGCGTACGACGAGCTCAAGGGCGTCTACCAGATCGCCGACAAGCAGGAGCGCCAGAACGCCGACGACGCCCTCAAGGAGCGCGTCAAGCTCGCGATCAACGAGCGCGTCGAGAACGGCCAGTTGAGCGGCGAGGTTCCGCCGATGGTCAGCGCCGCCTACAAGTCGGTCAGCAAGAAGGTCATGCGCACTCGCGTGCTGACCGACGGCATCCGCATCGACGGCCGCGGCCTGAGCGACATCCGTGCGCTCGACGCCGAGGTTCAGGTCATCCCGCGCGTGCACGGCTCGGCGATCTTCCAGCGCGGCGAGACCCAGATCCTGGGTGTCACGACGCTGAACATGCTCAAGATGGAGCAGCAGATCGACTCGCTCGCGCCGGTCAAGAAGAAGCGCTACCTGCACCACTACAACTTCCCGCCCTACTCGACCGGTGAGACCGGCCGGGTCGGTTCGCCGAAGCGTCGCGAGATCGGGCACGGCTTCCTCGCCGAGCGCGCCCTCGTGCCGGTGCTGCCGCCGCGTGAGGACTTCCCGTACGCGATCCGTCAGGTCTCCGAGGCGCTCGGCTCGAACGGCTCCACCTCGATGGGTTCGGTCTGCGCCTCGACGCTGTCGCTGCTCAACGCGGGTGTGCCGCTTCGTGCCCCCGTCGCCGGCATCGCGATGGGCCTCATCTCCGACGAGGTCGACGGTGAGACCCGCTACGCGGCGCTGACCGACATCCTGGGTGCGGAAGACGCGCTCGGCGACATGGACTTCAAGGTCGCCGGCACGTCTGACTTCATCACGGCGATCCAGCTCGACACCAAGCTCGCGGGTCTGCCGTCCTCGGTGCTCGACGGTGCGCTCAAGCAGGCCAAGGAAGCCCGTACGGCGATCCTCGCGGTCATCAACCAGGCGATCGACGGCCCCGACGAGATGGCTGCCACCGCCCCGCGCGTGATCAGCGTCAACATCCCGGTCGACAAGATCGGCGAACTGATCGGCCCGAAGGGCAAGACGATCAACGCGATCCAGGACTCGACGGGCGCCGACATCTCGATCGAGGAGGACGGCACCGTCTTCATCGGCGCGGTCGACGGGCCGGCGGCGGAAGCCGCCCGGGCGCAGGTGCTCGCGATCGGCAACCCGATCAACCCGGAGGTGGGGGAGCGCTTCCTAGGCACGGTCGTCAAGATCGCGACCTTCGGCGCGTTCGTCTCGCTCATGCCGGGCAAGGATGGGCTGCTGCACATCTCCGAGGTGCGCAAGCTCGCGGGCGGCAAGCGCGTCGAGAATGTCGAAGACGTGCTCGGCGTCGGTCAGAAGATCATGGTCGAAATCACGAAGATGGACGACAAGGGCAAGCTGAGCCTCGCCCCGGTCGTCGACGCGGCCGAAGGTGGCGACACCGACGCGTCGGATGCGTCGCTCGAGGAGCTCGAAGTTCCCGTCGAGAGCTGATCTCCCGCTCGATCACCGGATGCCGTCCTCCTTCGGGAGGGCGGCATCCGTCTGTTGTCGGCGACTTGTCGGGCGCGGCCCGCTCAGTAGTAGTAGCCAGGCGCAGCCGAGGCGGCGAGGGTCACCGCGAGGCCGATGAGGAAGACGAGCCCGAGGGCACCGGACAGCACGCCGAGCACGAGCGGACGCCGTCGCGGCGGGATCAGCAGTGCGCATGTGACGATCGCGGCGTAGATTCCGACGAGCAGCACGAGGAACACGATGACGGTCGACGGGTCGCCTCCTGTCGCGCACTCCGGCGGCGGCGGGTAGATGAGGATGCACGCTTGCGCGGGGCGCGGGATCGCCCAGAGGATGCCGATCGCGACGAGAGTGAGCAGCCCGGTTGGCGCGAGCCACCAGGCGATCGAGCGGATGGATGTCGACGTCTCGGCAGTCATGATGGCGTCCTCTCGGCCCGGGCGGGCTCTCAAAGTGGCCGGGATGGCCTCTCACCTACTTCGACGCCTGACGCTTCCGGAACGTTGGGTGGTTGTCAATCACGGTGCGGCGGCGGTCGGGCGCGGATGGCGCAAGTCGTAACATTTCGGCCACGTCGTCCGGGTGAAGAGCAGCAGCCGCGTTAACCTTTCCTCACGACACGCCGCGTTCCGAGCGGCGCGTCGAGCGAGAGCAGGCCAAGGGGTGCCGAGATGACCGACGAGAGGGTTCCGGTCGCGGCGCCCGCCGTCGCCGTCACGAGTGCTCCGACCCGGATCACGACCGAGCAGACGCGCGCGATCGTGGGAGCGACCGCCGCCCCGCGTCGGCGGATCGGGTCGTCAGACCTTGAGGTCTTTCCCCTCGCTCTGAGCGGCAACGTCTTCGGCTGGACCGCCGGTGTTGTCGAGAGCGAAGGGGTTCTCGACTCCTATGTCGCCCACGGCGGCAACTTCGTCGACACCGCCGACTCGTACGCCGGCGGGCGCAGCGAGATCATCATCGGCAATTGGTTGCGCTCCCGGTCGGCACGTGACGACATCGTGATCGCCACCAAGGTGGGCAAGAGCGCCGACCATCCGGGGCTCTCGGCGCGACCCCTGACCGCCGCCGTCGAGGCGTCGCTGCGTCGGCTTCGCACCGACCGCATCGATCTGCTCTATCTGCATGTCGACGATCCCGATGTCGCGTTCGAGGAGACCCTGCTCGCGGTCGACGAGCTGGTGCGGGCGGGGAAGGTGCGCCATTTCGGCGGCTCGCACCATACGGGAAGCCGCCTGATCGAGGCGCGAATCGCCTCGGCGCAACTCGGTGTCGCTCGCATGGTGGCTCTGCAGAACCAGTACAGCCTGGTGTTCCGGCGGGAGTACGAGCAGAACCTCGCGCGCGTCGTATCCGATCTCCACCTCGGGTTCATGCCGCGATTCGCGCTCGCGAGCGGCTTTCTCACCGGCAAGTACCGGTCGAAAGCCGACCTCGGCGGGTCGCGCGGAACGGAGGTGGGCAGGTATCTCAACCGGGCGGGGCTGCGGGTTCTTCATGCGCTCGACGTTGTCGCGTCGGAACACGATGCGCCGCCCGCGACGATCGCCCTGGCGTGGCTGCTCAGCCGCCCCGGGGTGGTCGCGCCCGTGGTGTCGGCGAGCGCCGTCGATCAGGTCTTCGACCTCGTCGCCGCGGTCGAGGTGCATCTCACCCGGTCTCAGCTGACGAGCCTCGATCGCGCGAGCGCCTGACGAGAAGCCAGGGCGGCGCGACCGAGGCTCGGTCGGGGCTGTCGCGAGTCAGGCGTTGACGCCGGGGATGACGACGCGCCCGCCGATCAGCACGAGCCAGATGACGAGCAGGATGATCGCGATGACGGTGATCGCCGCACCGCCGCGCCGTGTCGTTCCACTGAACACGAGCTGGAGGAGCAGCACCACGATCGTCACGACGGCCAGGAGCGGAGCGCCGAACGGCACGTTGGCGATAAACAGCGAGAGCACGAAGAGCACCGAGGCGATGATCTGGACGATGGCCAGGATCGCGGAGCCTCGCCGGAGCCGCGTAATCGCGTCGATCGCGGCGAGAACACCGCCGACGAATGCCACGATGAACGGCAGATCGATGACCACGTTGAATTCCAGTGCCATGAGAGTTGCCTTCCCATCTAGCGCGACCCGATGTCGCGCGTCCCGAGCCTAGCGAGGCTCGGGACCCGGGTGGGGTCGTGGCCCGGCGAACCTAGCGGGACGAGGCGGCTTCGGCGATCACGCGGTCGAAGGTGCGGCTCAGCGCCGTGGATGCCGCGATCGGGTCGCCCGCGTAGCCCCCGCTCATCGCGCCGTCGCGCGCGAGAACCAGCTCGTCGGCGGCTTCGCCGGACATCGGATGGCCGAGCGCGCGGGTGAGCCGTTCGATCGCCCCGGCGAACCACTCCCGGTGCTCGCGGACGGCGACGCGCACCGGATGCCGGGCGTCGGAGAACTCGGCGGCGGCGTTGATGAAGGGGCAGCCGCGAAAGCCCGGCCTGGCGATCTCGCCGAGGATGGAGTCGCGAACGGCCTGCAGGGCATCCTCCGGAGCGCTGTTCGCCGACGCGATTTCGGCGAAGGTCTCGGCCATCTGACGGTGCCGGTACTTGATGTACGCCGTAATGACGCGATCCTTCGATCCGTAGTGCTTGTAGAACGTCGCCTTCGTGACGCACGCCACGGCGATCAGGCGATCGACTCCGACCGAACGGATGCCTTCGTCGTAGAACAACTCGTCGGCCGTGAGCAGGATACGGAGTTTCGCGGGTGCTTCGGGGAGCTGAGTCAGCGGCGGTTCGATTTCGAAGGACACGGTTACTCTCTGGTCGGCACGGTGGGCGGTGGTGCGAGGCGATTCGGGTTAAGGGGCCGTGTCCACCGGGGGGAGTGAACACGACCCGTCCGCGTGACCGTTCGGGCCGGTCACGGGGACCGCGGATCCTGTGGGGGGGAGGATCCAGAAACAGGGTACCACAGGAGGACAGACAGAGTTGTCTGTCCTCATTACTCCAGTTCGGGGGGTGTCGAGCTTCGGGCCACCCATGACTTAGGCTCGACGGGATGAACGGCGCCGTAGCGTTCCCGCTCGACGTGCCCGAGCTAGAGATCGCCGCATCCGGGGGCTCGCGCGTTCGGCGCACCATCCTGCCGAGCGGAGTGCGCATCCTCAGCGAGCAAGTGCCGGGGTCGCAGAGCGCCACCGTCGGGTTCTGGGTCGCGGTCGGCTCGCGCGACGAAGTGCCCGTCACCTACGGCTCGACGCACTTCCTCGAACACCTGTTGTTCAAGGGCACGGCGTCGCGCACCGCGCTCGACATCGCCGTCTCGTTCGACGCCGTCGGCGGCGAGCACAACGCGATGACGGCCAAGGAGTACACCTGCTACTACGCGAAGGTGCGCGATCTCGACCTGCCGATGGCGGTGGGCGTGCTCGCCGACATGTTCACGTCGTCGCTGCTCGACCCGGAGGATTTCGAGAGCGAGCGCGGTGTCATCCTCGAAGAGCTCGCGATGGCCGACGACGACCCCTCGGATGTCGTGTCGGAGCGGTTCTTCGAAGCGGTCTTCGGCGACCACGCGCTCGGCCGCCCCATCGGCGGCAACCCCGCGGCGATCACCGCCGTCACCCGCGAAGCGGTCTGGGAGCACTATCGCGCCAACTATCGCCCTCAGGACCTCGTGATCTCGGTGGCCGGCGCCGTCGATCATGACGAACTCGTCGGCTGGACGGTCGCGGCTCTCGAGACCGCCGGCTGGAACCTCCATCTCCCAGCACGCCCGGTCGCCCGGCGCGACCCGAACCTCGATCCGATCGATCGCGGCAGCCCCCTCGTGATCGTCGACCGGCCGCTCGAACAGGCCAACCTCCTGCTCGGCGTCGCCGGGCTGCACGCGGCCGACGAACGGCGCCCCGCTCTCACGGTGCTCAATTCGGTGCTCGGCGGCGGGATGTCGTCGCGTCTCTTTCAGGAGATCCGTGAGAAGCGCGGCCTCGCCTACTCGGTGTATTCCTTCGCCGCGTCATACTCCGACGCCGGTGTGCTCGGTCTCTACGCCGGATGTTCGCCCCAACGCGCTCCGCAGGTCGCCGGCCTCATGATCGACGAGTTCCGCAGGCTCGCCGACGGCGGCATCACTGACGAGGAGCTGGCGCGCGCCCAGGGACAGCTCGGTGGAGCGTCGGCGCTCGCGCTCGAAGACTCCGACACCCGCATGACCCGGCTCGGGCGGTCGGAGCTCACGACGGGCGAATTCGCCGACCTCGACGAAACGCTCAGGCGCATCGCATCCGTCACGACCGACGCGGTGCGCGACCTCGCGGCCGACCTCGCGGCCCGCCCTCTCTCGATTGCCGCCGTCGGCGCGGTCGATGCCGCATCGCTCACGGGTCTCGACGGCACCGCCGTCGCCGCCTGACCATCCGCGCCCAAGGAGTCACGTTGCCTTCCCGCTATCTGTATCTCGTGCGGCACGGCGAGCAGCAAGATGCCGAACACGGTCTGCCCGACGGGCCACTCAGCGCGCGGGGCGTGCGTCAGGCGAACGCTCTCGCCGAGCGACTCGGCGGCGTGCCCTTCTCGGGCGCCTGGACCTCGCCGCTGCAGCGCGCGCAGGAGACAGCCCGCATCATGACGGGGCGGATGCCCGCCCTCGAACCGCAACCGTCGGCGCTGCTGATGGATTGCATCCCCTCCGGCCCCACCCCCGACCTGCCGCACGTCTTCGAATCGTTTTTCGGTGGGGTCACCGCCAACGAGATCGAAGCGGGCGAGGCGCAGATGTCGGACGCCCTCGCCGAATGGATGACACCGCCCGCCCGTCACGACCGGCACGATCTGCTCATCACCCACAACTTCGTGATCGGCTGGTTCGTGCGCGAGACGTTCGGGGCTCCCACCTGGCGGTGGCTCGGCGTCAACCAGGCGAACTGCGGGCTCACCATCATCCGGGTGCGTTCGGCGAAGCCGCCCGTGCTCGTCACCCACAACGACCTCGGCCACCTCGCCCCCGAGCTCCGCACCGGGCTCAGCGTCGAGCAGCCCTACTGACC
>CBFGZU010000051.1:0-13628 GCA_965653335.1 uncultured Pseudolysinimonas sp. | reverse complement strand
GCCGATCGTCTCGGCGTCGACATCGCGGCGTGCGTCGCGCTCGAGGATTCCGAACCCGGTGTCGCGTCGGCCGTCGCGGCGGGGGCGACGGTATTCGCCCTGCCGTTGCACATCCCGATTCCCCCGTCACCCGCCTACCAGCGACGGGAGACGATGGTCGGTCTTCGGCTCGCCGATCTCACGGGGGCGCGGTCATGACGCGGACAGGCGACGGCGGAGCCCTCCACGCGGGGGAGCGCGTCCAGCTCACCGGCCCGCGCGGTCGGCTCAACACCATCACCCTCGAGACGGGCAAGATCTTCCACACCCATCGCGGAACGCTCGCCCACGACGTGCTCATCGGGCAGCCCGACGGGTCGGTCGTGACGGCGTCGAACGGTGACGCGTACCTCGCGTTGCGGCCGCTGCTCAGCGACTACGTCATGTCGATGCCGCGCGGCGCGGCGATCATCTACCCGAAGGATGCCGCACAGATCGTCGGACTCGCCGACGTCTTCCCGGGAGCGACAGTGGTCGAGGCGGGCGTGGGGTCGGGTGCGCTGTCGCTCTGGCTGCTGCGCGCGATCGGGCCCGCCGGGCGGCTCGTCTCGTTCGAGCGTCGTGAGGAGTTCGCCGACATCGCGCGCGGCAACGTCGCGGGATTCTTCGGCGAGATCCCGTCGAACTGGGAGATCGCTCTCGGCGATCTGGCCGAGGAGCTGCCCGAGCGGGGGATCGTCGCCGATCGCGTCATCCTCGACATGCTCGCCCCGTGGGAGTGCCTGCCGGCGGTGAGTGCCGCGCTCGCGCCGGGCGGCGTGCTGCTCTGCTACGTCGCCACCGTGACGCAGCTGTCGCGCGTTGCCGAGGCGATCCGCGGCACCGGTCTTTACACGCCACCGGTTTCGAGCGAGACGATGATCCGCGGCTGGCACGTCGAAGGCCTCGCGGTGCGCCCCGACCACCGGATGGTCGGCCACACGGGTTTCCTGCTGACCGCACGCCGGCTCGCTCCGGGCGCCGTGTTGCCGCCGCCCCAGCGCCGCGCGTCGAAGACCGAGTACGGCGACGACGACGTCGAAGCCTGGACGCCCGGCGCGCTCGGTGAACACGTCAAGAGCGACAAGCGGATGCGCAAGGTCGCCCGCGAGGCGCGCGCGCTCGCCGAAGGCGTCGGGGCGCCGATTGACGACGACGGGCGGGGCGAGGGATGACAAGTAGAGTGTTCGTCGTGCGTCGTTCCCCGCTTGCCCGGCCCTTGACGGCCGTCCTGGCCGCTGTGCTCGTCTCGGGTGCCCTCGCGGGCTGCACGAGCGGCACGATCGACGGCGGATGCATGTCGACGTTCGCTCCCGGTGACGCGTCGAGCGCTGTGACCGCGACGGGAGACATCGGCGACGCGCCGGATGTCGAGTTTCCGACGCCGCTCATCGCCGAGAAGACGCAGCGTTCGGTGCTCATCTCGGGCGACGGCGAACCGGCCGCCGCGGGTTCGGTCGTTCGCGCGAAGTTCGCCTCGTTCGACGGCACGACGGGAGCCTCGACGGGCGACGGCACGGCACTCTTGAGCGCGAGCGATGTCGCCCAGCAGCTCGGCGAGTCACTCGAGTGCGTCACGGTCGGTTCACGACTCGCCGTCGTCGGACCCGCCGCCGACCTCTTCCCCGACGGCACGGGCGGAACGATCGTCGCGGTGCTCGATATCGAGGCCATTTACCTGGGCAAGGCGAACGGCGTCAACCAGCTGCCGCAAGACGGGATGCCGACCGTGGTGACCGCGGTCGACGGCACGCCGGGCATCAGCTCGACCTACCTCCCCGTCGCCGAGAAAGCCCGCACCGCGACGATCAAGGCGGGCGGCGGCGCGACGGTCGCCGAGGGCGACACCGTCGTCTTCCACGCCCGAACTTGGACCTGGTCGGGGGGAACGGCGAACAGCGTCGCGCTCGGCGAGATCGATTCCTGGTCGCGCGGAACGCCGTACGCGCTCGTGCCCACCGCCGACGCAATGGGTGACGAGGCACTCGCCGACGCGATCGTCGGCGCCACCGTCGGATCGCAACTGCTCGTCGTCATCCCCGACGCGGAGAAGCCCGATACGGCGACCGTGTACGTGTTCGACATCCTCGGCATTCCCGCCGACGAGTAGGGATCGGACGTGACGGCGTGACAACAGCTGCCGTACCGGTCGAGGAACGGCTCTTCAGTCTCGTGCTCGCCCTGCTCGCGACCGAGACGGGGCTCACGAAGAACGAGATCCTGTCGACCGTGCAGGGCTACCGTCAGCGATTCACGAGCGGCGGCGACAACGCGAACCTGGAGCGCCAGTTCGAGCGCGACAAGGACGACATCCGTGACCTCGGGGTTCCGCTGGAGACGCTCGACTCTCCCGGCGACGCCGGCAACAACCAGACCCTGCGCTACCGCATCCCGAAGGGCGCCTACCAGCTCCCGGAGGATGTCGCCTTCAGCCCCGAGGAGACGGCGCTCCTCAATCTCGCCGCGATGGTCTGGCGCGAAGGTTCCCTGTCGGGGGAGTCGCGTCGTGCGCTGCTCAAGTTGCGCTCGCTCGGTGTGACCGCCGACGAGCCGCTCCTGGGCTACGCACCGCGCATCCGCTTGCGCGATGCCGCATTCGACCCGCTCGATGCGGCCATTCGCAAGAACGTGCGGGTGCGGTTCCGGTATCTCAAACCGGGGGAGGAGCGTGCGAGCGACCGCGATGTCATCCCGCTCGCTCTCGTCCAGTATCAGGGCCGGTGGCACCTGTCCGCCGAGGAACTCCAGGGCGAGCGGAAGGTCTTCCTGTTGCGACGCATCGTCGGGTCGGTGACCCACGGGAAGGCGATCACGATGCCCGCCGGCGATCACGCGGCCGAAGCCCTCGCCGGGCTCGAGGAGGTCTGGCACCGCAACGTCGCCGAGCTCCGGGTCGTACCGGGGTCGGATGCCGCCACCCGGCTGGCCAACCGGGACGGCGCGAACGTGACGGGTGACCACGCCGTGCTGCACTTCGTCGACGTCGACATCCTCGCCGACGAGCTGAGCGGGTTCGGTCCCGAAGTGCTCGTGCTCTCACCGCCCGCCTTGCGCGACGCCGTCATCGATCGCTTGCGGGGGGTGGTGGCCGCTCATGAGTAGGGCCAAGCCGCAACCGTTCCAGGCGCGCGACAAGCTCGCATTCCTGCTCGCGCTCGTGCCGTATCTCATGGACCACGAGCGGGTGAGCGTGAGCGAAGCGGCCGAGCATTTCGGGGTCGATCCCGAGCAGATCCGGGATGCCGTCAACCTCATCGCGGTGAGCGGCCTGCCGGGCGAGACGTCGGCCTATCAACACGACGACCTGTTCGACATCGACTGGGATGCCTTCGAGAACGACGACGAGGTCGTGCTCACCAATCGGGTCGCGATCGACGATTCGCCGCGGTTCTCGGCGCGCGAAGCCTCGGCCCTCATCATGGGGTTGCACTACCTCTCCGCGCTGCCCGAGTACGCCGACCGCGCCTCGATCGCGAGTCTCATCGCGAAACTTTCCCGAGGCACGTCGGGCGCACTCGCCCCGGTGAGTGTCGGGGGAGCCGAATCGCTCGAGAGTCTGACCCCGTCGCTCGCACTCATCCGCGAATCGGTCGACACGGGATTGCAGCTCGAGTTCGACTATCTCAACGCGCGAGGCGAGCGGGAGCGCCGCCGGGTCGACGCGCTCCAGGTCGAGTCGATCGACGCCGACTGGTATCTACGCGGCTGGTGCCATCTGCGCGAAGCGGTGCGCACGTTCCGGCTCGACCGCATCTCCGGCGCCGTCGTCACCGATGCCGCCATCGAGCACCGGGCGAGCGACGTGCGACTTCCCGACCTGTTCGAAGCCTCGCCTGACGACCTCGAGGTCGTCATCGACGTCGAAGCATCCGCGATGCCGTTGCTCGCCGACTACATCCCCGACGGAGCGCACGGCAAGCCGCACGACGGCCGGATCCGTGCGACGTTGCGGGTGTCGCACTTCCACGGACTCAAGCGACTCGTCGCGAGCATGCCGGGAGTCGTGACGGTCGTGACCCCCGCGGACGCGCGGGCGGCGGTCGCCGAGTGGGCGTCCGCCGGAGTCGCGGAATATCGCTGAGCTACACTGATCGCAGCCCTGACACCGTCGTCGATCCCGAATCTCTGAGCAAGGAGACCCCCGTGTTCCCAGCCGTCCTTTTGGTGAACCAGTGGCAGACGTGGGTCATCATCCTCGTCGTCGTCCTGCTGCTCTTCGGGGCGACCCGCCTTCCCGCGCTCGCCAAGAGCCTCGGCCAGTCGGCGAAGGTCTTCCGCAAGGAGATCAAGTCGGAAGACACCGACGACGCTCCGGCAGCCGGGTCGGATCAGCCCGACGACAAGAAGTAGCTCGCGTGGCCGCCCCACGCCGGCGGAACCCCGAAGGGCGGATGTCGCTCGGCGAGCACCTCGTCGAACTGCGCAAGCGACTCACTCGCGCCGCCCTCGCGATCGCCGGCGGAACCGTCATCGGCTGGATGATCTACGACCTCACGTGGATCGGGGACGCCCTCGACCCGATGCTGCCCGGCGCGGCGGCAGCGCTGCGCGGGGAGGGAACGTGGCGGGCACTCAGCGACCCGGTGTTCTCGATCGCCGCCGATCAGGGGCTTAACCCCGACAAGATCGCGATCAACTTCGCCAACGTGACGGGTGCGTTCGACATCCAGTTCCAGGTCGCTCTCGCCGCGGGCATCGTGATCTCGAGCCCGGTCTGGCTCTATCAGCTGTTCGCGTTCTTCGTGCCCGGCCTCACCGGCCGGGAGAAGCGGTACACGCTCGGCTTCTTCCTCACCGCGGTTCCCCTGTTCCTCGCCGGATGCGTCGCCGGGTGGTTCGTTCTGCCCCGCATCGTCGAGGTCATGTTCCGGTTCGTGCCGCGCGATGCGACGACGTTCTTCGAAGCCAAGACCTATCTCGATTTCGTGCTGAAGCTCCTGCTGGCCGCCGGCGTCGCGTTCGTGCTGCCGGTCTTCCTCGTGCTGCTCAACTTCGTCGGCGTCCTCCGGGGGATGTCGATCTTGAAAGGCTGGCGCTGGGCGGTCCTGGCGATCGTGGTGTTCACCGCGATCGCGACACCGGCGGCCGACGTGCTGTCGATGCTGTTGCTCGCCCTTCCGATGACGGTGCTCTACTTCGCCGCCGTCGGCATCACGGTCTGGCGCGACCGGATCGTCGATCGCCGGGCGGCAGCTAGCCTGATCGAGTGAGCGCGCCCTCGGATTCCGGACCATCGCCAGCCGCGCGCTTCGCCGCTGCGAAGTCCCGGCGCGAGACCCCGCGCCTGCAGGATTTCCGGGAGCGTCTCGCGTTCGAGCTCGACCCGTTCCAGATCGAGGCGTGTCAGTCGCTCGAGGCCGGGCGCAGCGTGCTCGTCGCGGCTCCGACGGGGGCGGGCAAGACGATCGTCGCGGAGTTCGCCGTGCATCTGGCACTCGCGAGCCCGCGCGCGAAGGTCTTCTACACGACACCGATGAAGGCACTCAGCAATCAGAAGTTCAGCGAACTCGCCGCCGAACACGGTGCCGACAGCGTCGGTCTGCTGACGGGGGACAGCAACATCAATTCGTCGGCCCGAGTCGTCGTGATGACGACCGAGGTGCTGCGCAACATGCTCTACGCCGACAGCCCGCTCCTGCATGATCTCGCCTACGTCGTGATGGATGAGGTGCATTACCTCGCGGATCGCTTCCGGGGCGCCGTCTGGGAGGAGGTCATCATCCATCTGCCGACCGCCGTGCGCATGGTGTCGCTCTCGGCGACCGTGTCGAACGCGGAGGAGTTCGGCGACTGGCTGCAGGCCGTCCGCGGCGACACCGACGTGATCGTCTCGGAGGAGCGCCCCGTGCCCCTCGAGCAGCACGTCCTCGTGCGCTCGAAGCTGCTCGACCTGTTCGAGACGCCGACGTTCGTGCCGGGGGACGGGAACGACTCCCGGGTGAACCCCGAACTCATGCGGCTGGCCGGTGCCTCGTCGCGCGCCGACGCCGGATACCGCAGCTCTCGGGGTCGGCCCGGCAAGAGCAAGCGCCGGGATGCCGACCGGGGTACCCGGCACGCGGCTTCCGGCGGCTCGTCGACGTTCGACGACTCGGCCCGATTGTTCGGGGACCGGTTGGGGCGCGCGGACATCGTGAAGCTGTTGCGGACGCGCAACCTGCTGCCCGCGATCTTCTTCATCTTCAGCCGCGTCGGATGCGACGCCGCTGTCGACCAGGTCGCGCGCAGCGGCGTGCGGCTCACCGAGGTCTGGGAGCGCGACGAGATCCGCGCCCTCGTCGAGGAGCGCTGTCGGGCCATCCCCGAAACCGATCTCGCGGTGCTCGGCTACTGGGGCTTTCTCGACGGTCTCGAGCGCGGCCTCGCGGCGCACCACGCCGGGATGCTGCCGATCTTCAAGGAGATCGTCGAGGAGCTCTTCCAGCGCAAGCTGCTCAAGGTCGTCTTCGCCACGGAAACCCTCGCCCTCGGGGTCAACATGCCGGCGCGCACCGTCGTCATCGAGAAGCTCGAGAAGTTCAACGGCGAAGCCCGCGTGCAGATCACCCCGGGCGAATACACCCAGCTCACCGGGCGCGCGGGACGTCGCGGGATCGATGTCGAGGGACACGCCGTCATCCAGTGGTCGGGTGGCGTCGACCCCCGCGCGGTCGCTTCGCTCGCCTCGCGCCGGTCCTATCCGCTGCAGTCCAGTTTCCGGCCGACCTACAACATGGCGGTCAACCTCATCCAGCAGTTCGGTCGCACGCGCACGCGCGAGATCCTCGAACAGTCGTTCGCTCAGTTCCAGGCCGACCGGGCCGTCGTCGACCTCGCCCGCCGGGTGCGCAAGCAGGAGGAGGCCCTTGGCGGCTATGCCGACGCGATGACGTGTCACCTCGGCGACTTCCGTGAGTATTCCTCTTTGCGGCGCGAGTTGAGCGACCTCGAACGGAAGAACGCGCGAGCCGAAGGCCGGGTGCCGGGAGAGCACGAGAAGCGCGGCGAACGCGAACGCCGCCAGCGCCAGATCTCCGATCTGCGCAAGCGCATGAAGCAGCATCCGTGTCACGCATGCGCCGAACGCGAAGCGCACGCCCGCTGGGCGGAGCGCTGGTGGAAGCTCAAGCGCGAAACCGATCAGGTGCGGTCGCAGATCTCCGGACGAACGGGCGCGGTCGCCCAGGTGTTCGACCGGGTCACCGAGGTGCTGCGCGAGCTCGGGTACGTCGCGGGGCAGGGCGAACTCGAAGTCAGTGCGGCGGGCCGGGTGCTCATGCGCATCTACGGCGAGCGCGATCTCCTCGTCGCGGAGTGCCTCCGTCGCGGGATCTGGGACGACCTCGATGCGCCCGGACTCGCGGCGCTCGCGAGCAGCCTCGTCTACGAGCCGCGGCGGGAGGGGTCCGACGCAGGTGAGCGACTTCCCCGGGGAGCCTTCCGGAGCGCTCTCGAGGCGACCGAAGCCGTCTGGGAGGAACTCTCCGCCCTCGAAATCTCCCATCGGCTCCCCGAAGGCACCGCGCCGTCGTCCGGTATCGCCTTCGCGACCCAGAGGTGGGCGCAGGGCGCGGCGCTCGATGTCGTGCTGCGGGATGCCGAGCTCGCGGCCGGCGATTTCGTGCGGTGGATGAAGCAGGCCGTCGATCTTCTCGACCAGTTGTCGATCGTCGCCGACGGTCCGCTGGGGCGCCGGGCACGTCAGGCGATCGACGGCATCCGCCGGGGGATCGTCGCTTACTCTGGGGTCTCGTGAGCGCGGTGGAGCATGGAGCTCAGGCCATTTCTGGCCTGAGCCGCGACCCCGGCGCGGACGCCCGTCTCGGGCGTCGGTTCACGCCCCTCTTGCCGCTGCTTCCGGCGCTCGTCGTCGCCGCGGGGGCGGGCTTGTTGCTCGACACGGCGTTCCCCGACAAGGGGTGGTGGTTCACCGCCTTCCCCGCGATCGCGCTCGCGCTTATCGCGATGCAGGGCCGTCGGCTCGGATCGGCGATCCTCGTCGGTCTCGTCTTCGGCGCGGCCTTCTATTGGCCCCACATCGAGTGGGCGTCGGAGTTCCTCGGCGTGCTGCCGTGGTCGGCGCTCGCCGCCGTCATGACGCTCTGGAGCGGGGCCGCGGCGGCGCTCATCGCCCTCGCTTATCGCTGGATTCCCCGGGTGTGGGACACCCCGGCCGGACGTCTGCTGCTGCTTCCTGCGGTCGTCGCCGGGCTGTGGACCGCTCGGGAGTCGATCGCGAGTGTGTGGCCCTACGGCGGCTTCTCGTGGGGGCGGGTGGGCTTCTCGCAGTCCGACGGCCCGCTCTCACCGCTCTTCGCCTGGCTGGGGGTGTCCGGGGTGTCATTCGCGATGGTGTTCATCGTCGCCCTCGCTGTCGCTGCCGCGCGGGAGGCGATCCGGCATCCGCAGCGGAGCGTCGCGCTCGGGGCGCTCGTCACTGTCGCCGCGCTCGTGCTCGTCACGGTGCCTCCGTGGACGAGCCTCGCGGGAACCGCGCCGTCGAGTGCTCCCACGTTGCGCGTCGGCGCCGTGCAAGGGGCGACCAAGGCCGGCTACTTCGACCCGCCCGACGCCTTCGGCGACAACCTGATCGCGCAGGTGGCGGCGACGGAGCCGCTCTATGACGCCGACGTGGATGTCGTGCTCTGGCCGGAGGGGGCCTCCGACGCCGACCCGCTGCGCTACGGCTGGGCGGCCGCTCTCTGGGACGAGGTCGCGGAGCGAGCGGGGGCGCCGCTCGTCGGCGGAACGATCACGACGCGCCAGCTCGACAAGGTCGACGAGAGCGGCGAGCCGGTGCCCGAGTACTTCAACACCGTCATGCTCTGGGAGCCGGGGGAGGGCCCGAGGGAGTCCCGCGTGCGCGACTATTACGACAAGAAGCATCCCGTGCCGTTCGGCGAGTACGTGCCCGACCGCCCGTTCTGGCGTCAGTTCGCACCCGACCTCATCGACCTCATCCAGCGCGAGTACACCCCGGGCACGACCGACTCGGTCTTCGACCTCGGTGACGGCGTGATCGTCGGTCACGCGATCTGCTTCGACATCGTCGACGACCAGCTGCTCACCGAGATCGTCGAGCAGGGCGGCCAGATCGTGTTCGCCGAGACCAACAATGCCGACTTCGGGCGCACCGATGAGAGCGTTCAGCAGCTCGCGATCGCACGCATCCGAGCGCTCGAGACGGCGCGCACCGTCGTCAACATCTCGACGGTCGGCACGAGCGCGATCATCCTGCCGGACGGCCGGATCGAGCAACAGTTGCCCGCGTACGAGCCCGGCGTCATGGTCGCCGATGTGCCACTGCTCACGACGATCACGCCCGCAGTGCTCGTCGGTCGTCAGCTCGAGTGGCTCGCCGCGATCGTCGGTCTCGCCGGACTCGTGATCGCGGGGTTCGCGGCGCGGGCGCGCCGACTGTGACGCACGGCGACCGGGGGTGAACCGGCCGTCGAATCAGGCGGACTTCTTCGAGTTTTTCGCCGCTTCTTCGCCGCGGCGCGCGCGGAGCAGTTCGAGCCGCTCCTGAAGCAGCTCCTCCAGCTCGGGGCGGGTACGTCGTTCGAGCAGCATGTCCCAGTGCGTCCGGGCGGCCTTGGTCTCAACGACCTCCGTCTCGACGAGCGAGCCGTCCTCGGCGACGAGCCGACCCTCTTGACCGCTACGCGGCGACTCCCACGTCTCGGGAATCTCGGCGTCGAGTGCGAACGTCACCTCGAATGTGGAGCCGTCGTGCGTGCGGTAGACGCTCTTGCGACGCGGGACGAACTCGACGCCCTCTTCGCTCTGGAGGCTCTGCGATCCGAGTCGCATGCCCCGGAGGTTGCGTTCTGCCATCGTGTGGCCTTCTTCCTGTTCCCGGTGGCTCGTATGAGGACGCGGGTTCGGTAGAACGACGCCCGTCACAGGTATAACGAACAGGCTGGCCTCAGCAATCCCGCCGCACGCCCCTTCCCAGTGCTTTCACAGCCGTTGCCGGTCGGATGTGAAGCAGGTCGCGAGAAGCGCTCAGGACCGTCGGCCCAAACGCCGAGCGAGCAGTGCCGCCGCGATGTCGACACGATCACTGATGAGCCCGTCGACTCCGAGATCGAGCAGCCGATCCATCGTCGGTTCATCGTTGATGGTCCAGGCATGCACTTCGACCCCCGCCGCGTGGAACGCCTCAAGGGTGCGCGGAGTCATCGTCGGCATCCGCAGAATCGAGAGCGGCAATTGCACCGCGTGCACGTCGCGCAGGATGCGGCGCAGAGTCGGCCGGCCGCCGGGGCTGCGCGCCGCACTCACAGCGGCGACGGCGCCTCGGGAGGAGATCGACGTCGCGACGCCGGGGAGTTCGCTCACGGCCGCGCGACGGCGGGTGGGGTTGAACGATCCGACGAGCACGCGATCGATCGCCCGGGCATCACGGATCGCCGCGACCGTCGGAGCGACGGCATCCGCCGACTTGATGTCGATGTTGAAGCGCGCGTCGGGAAAGGCGTCGAGCGCCTCGGCGAGCGACGCGAAACCCTGAGCCGCGCCGAGATCGACTCGTCGCAGCTCGTGCGACGTCAGCTGGCCGACCGACACTGTTCGCCCGGCGAGCCGGCGCAGGTCGGGGTCGTGGCTGATCATGGCGACCCCGTCCGCCGAGGCGTGCACGTCGGTCTCGAGGTGCGTGACGCCGACCGCGAGCGCCTTCGCGAACGCGAGCAGCGTGTTCTCGGGGGCCTCGACCGCGAGCCCGCGATGGGCGAGCAGCCGCGGGGGAGCGGGAGTGAAGTAACCGCTACTTGGAGGGCGGGGTGTCACGTGACGGCAGGAATCCTTGACCGATGCCCTTGAGCGCTTCGGTGAGTTCGCTCGGGATGATCCACAGTTTGTTGGCGTCGCCGTCGGCGAGCTTGGGCAGAGTCTGCAGGTACTGGTAGGCGAGGAGCTTGCTGTCGGGGTTGCCTGCGTGAATGGCGCCGAAGACCGTCGTGATCGCTTCGGCCTCACCCTGGGCACGCAGCACCTGCGCCTTGGCATCACCTTCGGCGCGAAGAATCTCGGACTGGCGCGCCCCCTCCGCCTCGAGGATCTGCGACTGCTTGGTGCCCTCGGCGGTGAGGATCACGGCGCGACGATCACGTTCGGCGCGCATCTGCTTCTCCATCGAGTCCTGGATGCTCACGGGCGGGTCGATCGCCTTGAGTTCGACGCGGCCGACGCGGATGCCCCACTTGCCGGTCGACTCATCGAGGACGACACGCAGCTGGGTGTTGATGTTGTCGCGGGAGGTGAGCGCCTCTTCGAGGTTGAGCCCGCCGACGACGTTACGGAGAGTCGTCGTCGTCAGCTGCTCGACGGCGCCGAGGTAGTTCGCGATCTCGTACGTCGCGGCCCGCGCGTCGTTCACTTGGAAGAACACGACGGTGTCGATCGACACGACGAGGTTGTCTTCCGTGATGACCGGCTGCGGCGGGAACGACACGACCTGCTCGCGCATGTCGACGAGCGGGCGAAGCCGATCGATGAACGGCACGAGGATGTTGAGCCCCGGGTTGAGCGTCTTGTGATACCGGCCGAGACGCTCGACGATGCCGGCGTAGGCCTGCGGGATGATGCGGATCGACCGCGCGATGATCGTGAACACGAAGATGATGACGATCGCGACGACGATCCAGAGGATCACGCTGTTGAAGATTTCGGCTTCGCTCATGAGGTCGATCCTTCTTTCCGGGGTACCGGTGCGGGAACGACCACGGCGGTCGCTCCCTCGATGGCGGTGACGACGACACGATCGCCTTCGACGAGATCCCCCTCGACGCTGTCGGCGAGGCGCGATGTCCAGGTCTCGCCGTTGGCGAGCTTCACCATGCCGCGACTGTCGGTGAAGTCCTTGACGACGGTTCCGGTGAGCCCGGGAAGCGCGTCGGCGTTGCTCTTGGTCGGGTCACCGCCTTTGCGGAACGCCCGCAGCAGTGGCGGCCGGACGACGAAGAGAAGCAGGATTGCGAGCACGCCGGCGATCACTACTTGCGCCCAGATCGGCGCCTGGAACAGGCCCGCGGCGAGGCCGCCGAGGCTGCCTCCGGCGAGCATGAGGAAGGTGAAATCGAGGGTGAAAACCTCGACGATCACGAACACGAGAACGAGCGCGAGCCAGAGCACCCAACCCCACTCGACCAGGAGCTCCGACATGTGTCGAAACTTAGCAGACCGGTAGTCTCGGGTAGGTGAGCACCGAACCCGTCACCCCTGCCCTGCCCGCCGGATCCCTGGCCGGAAAACGCGCCCTCATCACCGGATCGTCCCGCGGAATCGGTGCCGATACCGCGAGGTACCTCGCCGCGGCCGGCGCCAAGGTCGCGATCAACTATCGCAACAAGGAGGCGCGGGCGCTCAAGCTCGTCGCCGAGGTCACGGATGCCGGGGGAGAGGCCGTGGCGATCGGTGGGGACCTCACCGACGCGTCCTCGGTCGAAGCGATGTTCCAGACCGTCGCCGACGCCTGGGGCGGTCTCGACATCCTCGTGCTCAACGCATCCGGCGGCATGGAAGGCGGCATGGCTGAGGACTACGCCCTGCGGCTCAATCGCGACGCCCAGGTTCACGCCCTCGAGACCGCGCTGCCGCTGCTCGGAGACGGCGCACGCGTCGTGTTCGTCACGAGTCACCAGGCGCACTTCATCCACACGGTCCCGACGATGCCCGAGTACCAGAAGGTCGCCGAGAGCAAGCGCGCCGGCGAGGATGCGTTGCGCGAACGGATCCCGCAGCTCGATGCCGCAGGCGTGGGTTTCGTCGTCGTCTCGGGCGACATGATCGAAGGCACCATCACGGCCACCCTTCTCGACCGGGCTCAGCCGGGGGTGCTCGATGCCCGCCGCGATGACGCCGGCCGGCTGTACACCGTCAGCGAGTTCGCCGCCGAGGTAGCCCGGGCCGCCGTCGAGCCCCTTCCCGAGGACCGCATCCGTTACGTCGGCGACGTGAGCGGCTTCCTGCACCCGCACCGCTGACCCGCGAACGTGCCCAACCTCCACGCGCATCGGCTCACCTCGCGGGTGCTGCTGTTCGACCACGATGACCGGGTGCTGCTCTTCCTCACCGCGGCGCCCGACTCGTCGCGACGTGCGCGATGGATCACGCCCGGTGGGGGAGTGGACCCCGGCGAGACCCATCTCGAGGCGGCGTTGCGGGAGCTGGAGGAGGAGACCGGGCTGCGGCTCGGCACTCTGACGGGGCCGGTCTGGTCGCACGATTTCGACGTGCCGTGGGACTCCGCCGATCACGACACCGGCCATGCGAAGTTCTACACCGCGGTCGTCGACGCCTTCGAGCCGTCCGATGAGAAGTGGACCGATGACGAACGCCTCGACGTCACCGAGCACCGATGGTGGACCCTTGCCGAGTTGCTCGCCGAGCGACCACCGTTCGAGCCGCGGGAGCTGATCGACCTCATCCGGCGTCAGTTGCCGTCGTGCTCGGCCTGACCGCGTAGACGAGTCGAGCGAACTGTCCCACCTTCGCGGCCGAGACGAGCCGCAATCGGTTCGACTCGACCCGTCGCGGAAACAACGGAGCACCACCGGTGAGCGCGACCGGGGCGACCGAGAGGGCGATCTCGTCGAGCGCTCCGGCATCGAGGAACTGCCCGGCGA
>CBFGZU010000050.1:0-13797 GCA_965653335.1 uncultured Pseudolysinimonas sp. | reverse complement strand
CCAGCCCAGTTGACGAACTCGATGCGGCTGTCGGCATCCAGCCATTCGGCGACGGCGCGGGCGTTGTCGACGTGCGCCTGCATGCGGTACGGCAGGGTCTCGACGCCGAGGGCGAGCAGCCACGCCGAGTGCGGCGAGAGCGCGGGGCCGATGTCGCGCAACTGCTCGGCGCGAAGCCGCGTGAGAAACGCGTACTCGCCGAAGTTGCCGTGCCAGTTCAAGCCGCCGTAGTGCGCGACCTCGGTGTCGAACAGCGGGAAGCGCTCGTTCGCCCAGTGGAAGCGGCCCGACTCCACGACGACGCCGCCGAGGGTCGTGCCGTGGCCGCCCAGGAACTTCGTGGCCGAGTGGATGACGACGTCCGCGCCCCACTCGATCGGGCGGTTGAGGTACGGCGTCGCGACGGTCGAGTCGACGATGAGCGGCAGATGGTGCGCGTGGGCGACATCGGCGAGGCCCTCGAGGTCGGCGATGTCGCCCGACGGGTTGGTGACCGACTCGGTGAAGATGAGCTTCGTCTTGTCGGTGATCGCCGCGGCGTAGTCGTCGGGTTTCGTTCCCGCGACGAACGTCGTGTCGACCCCGAAACGCCGCAGGGTGACATCGAGCTGGGTGACCGAGCCGCCGTAGAGCGACGACGCCGAGACGATGTGGTCGCCGGCCCCGGCGAGGGAGGCGAACGTGATGAACTCCGCGCCCAAGCCGGATGCCGTCGCCACGGCGCCGAGACCGCCCTCGAGGCTCGCGATGCGCTCCTCGAAACTCGCGACCGTCGGGTTCGCGAGCCGGCTGTAGATGTTGCCGTACTTCTGCAGCGCGAAGCGGGCAGCGGCATCCGCGGTGTCGTCGAAGACGAACGCGCTCGACTGGTAGATCGGCAGAGCGCGCGCCCCGCTCACCGCGTCGGGGATGTTGCCCGCGTGGATCGCGCGCGTCTTGAAGCCGTAGTTGCGATCGGCGTGAGAGTCGGTGGACGGCGAAGCAGCGTCGTCGGGAGGAACTGGCATCCGGCCAGATTATCTGCCCGGCCGGGCGTGTTTCCTCGTGCTACGGCGGCTCACAGCCAGGTCGGCAGCCACAAGTGGCTGCGGAAGAACCAGTCGGGCACCGGCATCGCCGTCCAGATCGGGAGGAAGAACATGCTGAGCACGACGCAGACGCCGAGAAAGACGCCGACCGATCGGATGCCGGCCCGGCGGCGGGACTCGGGGTCGGCCGCCGTGCCGAGCAGCGTCCCGAGCGCGGCGGTGAGAGCGAGGATCAGGTACGGCTCGAACGCGATCGTGTAGAAGCCGAACACCGTGCGGTGCAAGTACAGGAGCCACGGCAGGTACCCGGCGGCGAGCCCCGTGAGGATGAGCGCCTCGGTCGCCACCGGTTCGCGACGGCGCAGGCGCAGCACCACGCGCGCGACGAGGAAGAACGCGGCGGCCGTCGACGCCCACCAGATGAGCGGGTTGGCGATGTCGAGGATCGTCTCGACGTCGCCGTTGGAGAACCCCTGGAAGTACATGCTCGTCGGCCGCACCAGGAACAGCCAGCTCAGCGGGCTCGACTGGTAGGCGTGCGGGCTGGTCTCGCCCACGTGATAGCTGTAGACGGCGCTCTGGTAGTGCCACCAGTTCTGGAACGCCGTCGGCACCCAGGAGAGCCCTCCCGTCCAGGCTTCCCCTCCACCCTCGATCCAGTGCCGGTGGTAGCCGGCGTCGGTGACGAACCAGCCGGTCCACGACGCGAGGTAGGTGACGGCGGCGAGCGGCACGAGCAAAAGGAAGGTCACCGGCGCCTGCTTGAGGATGCCGCCCGTCGCCCAGAACTCGATTCCCGCCCGTCGGCGCAACAGCGCTTCGCCCACGACGACGTAGACGCCGAAGATCGCGAGAAAGTAGAGGCCGCTCCACTTCACGCCGGTCGCGAGGCCGAAGGCGACGGCGGCGGCGAGCAGCCATGGCCGCCAGAGCAGCACGGGGCCCCAGCCGGTCGTGCCGTGAGAATCGACCCAGGTGGCGAGGCGTCGCTTGGCGAACCCTCGGTCGAGGAACACGAAGAGCACCCCGAGCAGCGCGAAGAACGCGAGCATCGTGTCGAGCAGCGCGACCCGGCTGAGCACGATCGCGTTGCCGTCGATCGCGAGCAGACCGCCCGCGATGACGGTGAGCAGCGGGCGCGCGAACAGCAGGTGCGCGATGGCCATCGTGAGCACGACGAGCAGGATGCCGACGATCGCGACCGAGATCCGCCACCCGACGGCGTTGTCGGCGCCGAACGCGGCCATGCCGGCCGCGATGATCCACTTGCCCAGAGGCGGGTGCGCGACGAACGACGCCCCCGGCAGGAACCCCGACGGGTCGCCGGCGTTGAACGCCGCGTTCGGGTCGGCTGGCCAGCTGCCCTCGTATCCGAGCTGCGAGAGGGTGTAGGCATCCTTCACGTAGTAGGTCTCGTCGAACACGAGCTCGCCGGGATGCCCGAGCCCGACGAGCCGGGTCGCCGCGGCGACCGCCGTGACGACGGCCGGACCGCCCCACCGCCACACCTGCCGCGCGGCTTCGGTGCTCTGCATCCGGCTCCACCAGTCGTCGAGCTGCGATCCCGGCAGCGCGGCGACACTCATGCCCACGATCGTAAGTGCGCGGGTCTCACCCGTAGCCATCCGCCACATCCGCACCATGTCTTCCTGAAAACGGAAAGCGACCCGCGATGATGGGGGCGTGATCATTCTCGGGGCGACGCCGATCGGCAACCTCGGCGACGCGTCGCGGCGGCTCGTCGAGACGCTTGAGAGGGTCGGCACCGTCGCCGCCGAAGACACCCGCGTCACCGTGCAGCTGCTGCGCGGGCTCGGCGTCGAGAACCGGCCGAAACTCGTCGCGCTGCATGAGCACAACGAGCGGGAGCGCGCCGCCGAACTGGTCGAGCTCGCCAGAACCGAGGATGTGCTCGTGTTGTCGGATGCCGGCATGCCGACGGTGAGCGACCCGGGCTACGCCCTCGTCGCGGCCGCGATCGAGGCGGGAGTGCAGGTCACCGCGCTTCCCGGGCCGAGTGCCGTGCTCACTGCCCTCGCCCTTTCCGGGCTCCCGACCGACCGGTTCGCGTTCGAGGGGTTCCTGCCGCGCAAGGGCCGCGTCGCCGCGGTGCGACCCCTCGCGACCGAGACCCGCACCCTCGTCTTCTTCGAATCCCCGCATCGCATCGGCGACGCCCTCTCCGATTTGGCGACAGCGTTCGGCGCCGGCCGCCGAGCAGCCGTCTGCCGCGAACTCACGAAGATGTACGAAGAGGTCGCCCGCGGAACGCTGAGCGAACTCGCCGAACGGTATGCCGACGGCACGCGCGGCGAGATCGTCGTCGTCGTCGAGGGTGCTCCCGCAACCGCCGCGACCGCCGACCTCGTCACCGCGGTCACCACGGTGCTCGACCTGGCCGCGAGCGGTATCCGCCTCAAGGAGGCCGCGGCCGATGTCGCCGCCGCCACCGGTCTCGCCACGCGCGAACTGTATGAGGCGGCGATCCGCGCCAAGGGGCGGCCCTAACTCTCACTGCGAGGCGCGGATAGGGCTCCTCCGGGGTCGAGTGGTGCGCTGGGTGAGAGTTGGCGACCGGTGCAGCCGGGCCCGAGTAACACGGGCCGCGCGAAAGCTAGGCTGAAGCCCGTGTCTCAGCCCGGCAGCTTCTACATCACCACCCCCATCTTCTACGTCAACGACGTCCCGCACATCGGGCACGCCTACACCGAGGTGGCGGCGGACGTGCTGGCTCGGTGGCACCGGCAGTCCGGCGACGACACCTGGCTGCTGACGGGCACCGACGAGCACGGGCAGAAGATCGAGCGCACCGCGGCCGCCAACGGGGTGAGCCCGCAGGAATGGGCCGACAAGCTCGTCGCCGAGGCGTGGCTTCCCGTGCTCGACACCCTCGACATCGCCAACGACGACTTCATCCGCACGACCGACGATCGCCACGAGACCGCGGTCGCGAAGTTCCTGCAGCAGCTCTACGACGAGGGTCACATCTACGACGGCGTCTACGAGGGCTACTACTGCGTCGGCTGTGAGGAGTACAAGCAACTCGACGACCTCGATCAGTCCGACGAGGGCGAGTTCGCCGGGCAGTACGTCTGCAAGATCCATTCGAGGCCGGTGGAGATCCTCAGCGAGAAGAACTACTTCTTCCGCATGAGCGACTTCGGGGATGCGCTGTTGCGGCTGTATGAGGAGCAGCCCGACTTCGTGCAGCCCGAGAGTGTGCGCAACGAGATCATCCAGTTCGTGAAGCAGGGTCTGGAAGACCTCTCGATCTCGCGGTCCAGTTTCGACTGGGGCGTCAAGGTGCCGTGGGACGAGACCCACGTCGTCTACGTGTGGTTCGACGCGCTGCTCAACTACGCGACGGCGGTCGGCTGGGGTGCCGATCAGGAGAACTTCCGCCGCCGGTGGCCCGCCGTGCACCTCGTGGGGAAGGACATCGCGCGTTTCCACGCCGTCATCTGGCCGGCGATGCTCATGGCGGCGGGACTGCCCGTGCCGCAGCGGATCTTCGGCCACGGCTGGCTGCTCGTCGGCGGCGAGAAGATGTCGAAGTCGAAGCTCACCGGCATCGCCCCGGCGCAGATCACGGATGTCTTCGGCTCCGACGCCTTCCGCTACTACTTCCTCTCGGCGATCACCTTCGGGCAGGACGGCTCGTTCTCGTGGGAGGACCTGTCGGCGCGCTATCAGGCGGAGCTCGCGAACGGCTTCGGCAACCTCGCCAGCCGCGTCATCGCGATGATCGAGAAGTACCGGGATGGCGCGGTTCCGTCGGCCGAGCGCGACGCGGCGATCGTCGACCTCGAGAAGAGGGTGACGGATGCCGCCCACGCGGCGATCGGATCGTTCGCCATTCACGAGGCGCTGTCGTCGGTCGAAGAACTCGTGGACGCGCTCAACGGGTACGTGACCGAGCAGGCGCCCTGGGTGCTGGCGAAGGACGAGGCCCAGGCCGGCCGGCTCGACCAGGTTCTCGCGACCCTCGCGCACGGTGTCGGCACGCTCGCGGTGCTCTACTCGCCCGTGATGCCGCAGGCGACCGCGAAGCTGTGGGCGGCGCTGGGGGAGTCCGGGGCGCTGCTCGAACAGCGGATCGACCGCGCCTGGGATCGACCGGGTGGTGGCACGGTGTCGGCGCTCGAACCTCTTTTCCCGCGGATCGAGATCGAGGCAGCGTCGACGTGACCGACGACGCGTTCCTGCGGTCCCGCGAGCGGGGTCCCGACGATAAGGTCGCGGACTACCCGCCGCTGCCGGTGCCGCTCGTCGTTCCGGTCTACGACAACCACACGCACCTGGAAATCGAAGACGGCGTCGAATCGCTCGACTTCACAGAGCAGCTCGACCGCGCGTCGAGCGTCGGCGTTCGTGGCGTCGTGCAGGTCGGCACCGATCTGGAAACCTCGCGGTGGAGTGCCGAGATCGCTGCCCACGAGCCGCGCGTGCTCGCCGCCGTCGCCCTGCATCCCAACGAGGCGCCGGAGCTCGAGGCGAAGGGGCTGCTCGACGAGCATCTCGCGGGCATCGCTGACCTCGCGCGGCGCCCGCGGGTGCGCGCGATCGGCGAGACCGGGCTTGACTTCTTCCGCACCGGGGAAGACGGCCGGGATGCCCAGCTCCGCTCGTTCCGCGCCCATATCGCCATCGCGAAGGAGCGCGATCTCGCCCTGCAGATCCACGACCGTGACGCCCACCGCGATGTCGTCGCGACCCTGCGACGGGAGGGAGCGCCGGAGCGGACGGTGTTCCACTGCTTCTCCGGCGACGCCGAGTTCGCGAGGGAGGTCGCGGGCGAAGGCTGGTACTTGTCGTTCGCCGGCACGGTGACGTTCAAGAACGCGGGCGCCCTCCGCGAAGCGCTCGAGGTGATTCCGCGCGCGAACATCCTGATCGAGACGGATGCCCCGTACCTGACTCCCATGCCGTGGCGCGGGCGACCGAACTCGTCGTACCTGCTGCCGCACACCCTGCGGTTCATGGCCGACCACCTCGGCACCGAGGCCTCGATGCTCGCCGCGCAGATCTCGTCGAACACCGAAGCCGTGTACGGCAAGTGGGACGACAACTCGGTCGACCCGCCGACCTCGCCGATCGACCGGCCCTTCCATATCGAGGGAGGCTGATGCCGCTGCTGGGCCCGGCCGAGATCCGGGACCTCGCGGCGACCCTTGACCTGCAGCCCACCAAGAAGCTGGGCCAGAACTTCGTCGTCGACGGCAACACGGTGCGCAAGATCGTGAAGGCCGCGCGCATCGAGCCCGGCGACGAGGTGCTCGAGGTCGGCCCGGGTCTCGGGTCGCTGACCCTCGGGCTGCTCGACGCCGGCGCGCGGGTCACGGCTGTCGAGATCGACTCGCGGCTCGCCGAGCTGCTGCCACGCACCGTCGGGGCCCTCGCCCCGGGTTCCCCGCTCGAGGTCATGACGGGGGATGCGTTGCGTGTCGACATCCCGGGCGCACCCCGTCGGCTCGTCGCGAACCTGCCGTACAACGTGTCGGTGCCGGTGCTGCTGCACCTCCTCGAGACGGTGCCGTCGCTCGAGACCGCGCTCGTGATGGTGCAAGCCGAGGTCGGGCAGCGCATCGCCGCACCCCCCGGCTCGAAGGTCTACGGCTCACCGAGCGTGAAGGCCTCCTGGTACGGCCGTTGGTCGACGGCGGGCAGCGTGAGCCGGCAGGTGTTCTGGCCGGTTCCGAACGTCGACTCGATCCTCGTCGCATTCGAGCGCGCGGAGCGTCCCGGCTCCGATGAGGAGCGCGTGCGCACGTTCGCGCTCGTCGACGCCGCGTTCGGGCAGCGTCGCAAGATGCTGCGGCAGGCGCTCGCGGAGGTTCTGGGCGGTTCCGCCGTCGCCTCCTCGCTGATCGCGTCGGCGGGGGTCGATCCGATGCTGCGCGGCGAGCAACTGTCGGTCGCGGACTTTCTCGGAATCGCGCGAGCTTAGGGTGGAGGAATGATCTCTCGCGTCAGCCCGCGATCGGTGCACGTGCGGGCTCCGGGCAAGGTCAACGTCTATCTCGAAGTCGGCACTCTGCAGGAGGACGGGTATCACGACGTCGCGATCGCGTATCAGGCAGTGTCGCTCTACGAGGACGTGCGCGTGAGCGAGGCGGACGTCTTCACCGTGGGGCTCACCGGCAGCGTCGCACTCGGCCGGGTGCCGCTCGATGACGGCAACATCGCGATCCGGGCCGCGCGTTTGCTCGCCGAACGCACCGGGTACCGGGGCGGCGCCCGGATCGAGATCGACAAGCACGTGCCGGTCGCCGGCGGGATGGGCGGCGGATCGGCGGATGCCGCGGCCACCTTGCTGGCGTGCGACGCGCTCTGGGGCACGGAGCTGCCGCGCGACGAGATGCTCGACCTGGCTCGGCAGCTCGGTGCCGACGTTCCGTTCGCCATGACGGGCGGGACGGCGATCGGCACCGGGCGCGGCGACGAGTTATCGCCGGCGCTCGCTCAGGGTTCGTTCCAGTGGGTGTTCGCGATCGCCGACTTCGGGCTCTCGACTCCCGACGTCTACCGCGAGCTCGACGAGCATCGCGCGCGGCATGTCGGCGAGGTGGCGCCCGCGAGCCCCGCCCCGACGGTTGGCACCGATGTCTTGCAGGCGCTGCGCGCGGGGGATGCGCGCATGCTCGCCGCGGCGATGCACAACGATCTGCAGGCTCCGGCGTTGCATCTCGAGCCCTCGCTCGCGAAGGTGATCGAGATGGGGGAGCGCAACGGCGCCCTCGCGGGGATCGTCTCCGGATCGGGCCCGACGGTCGCGTTCCTCGCGGCCGACGTCGACGCGGCCCTCGATCTGCAGATCGCCCTGTCGGCGGCGCAATTCGATGTCGTGCGCGCGATGGGCCCGGTGCATGGCGCGCGCATCCTGCCGGTCTGACCGGCGGGCTGGCGCCCGGCCGAGAGCCGCGTCGGGTCGCGTGGCACAATGGCGCCTATGACGAGCGTCGGTGACGGCGATCACCGCCGGGGCCGCGGGGTGCGCGTCACGGGAACACGGCGCGGCTCGCCCCCGAGTCTGCTGCTCATGCTCTTCGGCGACTACTGGCTCGAGGCTCCGGGCGGGTTTCCGTCGGCGGCTCTCGTGGGTCTGCTGGGCGACTTCGGAGTCACCGACGCCGCGGCTCGTGCGGCGCTCAGCCGGATGGTCAAGCGTGGCCTGTTGCGATCGTCGAAGGCGGGTCGAACGACCGCCTACCGCACGAGCTCACGGACGCAGCAGATTCTGACGGCCGCGAGCCGCCGGATCGTCGAGTTCGGCGAGACGACCGGCGAGTGGCCGGGGGTGTGGAGCGTCGTCGCGTTCAGCATTCCCGAGAACGGTCGTTCTGTACGGGTCGCGGCCAGAAATCGGCTCGCCTGGCTCGGGTTCGCGCCACTGTACGACGAGGTATGGATCTGTCCTCACGACCGTCACGAGGATGCCGTTCGCGAGCTCGCCGCTCTCGGCGTCGAAGCGACGGCGCTGCGGGCGTCGGTCGCGGAGTCCACGTCGCCGGCGCGGCAACCGCAGAACGCCTGGAATCTGGATGATCTGGCCGCCGAATATCACGAGGTGATCGAGCAGACGACTCGGGCACGCGAGCTGCTGGCGCGTCCCGATGCGTCGCCGGCGAGCGCGCTGGTTCAGCGCACTCATTTGCTCGAGGCGTGGCTCGATCTGTCGAGCGGCGACCCGAATCTTCCGGCGGCGTTGCTGCCCGCGGACTGGCCGCGCGTGCGCGCTCGCGATCTGTTTCTGGAGACCCACGACGCCCTCGGCGATCTGGCGACCGCGCACGTGCGGTCGGTGGTGGCGCGCGTCGACCCCGGGTTGGCGGCTCTCGTCGAGCGCCGGACGGTCGCCGACTGGTCGCGACTCGTCGCGTAGGCCCACCCCGATGCGCACCGGCGGGGGAGCAATGCGTCATTGACATGCATGACATTTCGTCTGCATGATGTATCTACGGATGTCATGAATCGGCCCTTTCGCGACGCCGCCGCACCGAAGGAGCACCCGTCGTGTCACTCGCAGGAAAGACCGCCATCGTCACCGGCAGCGGGCAGGGGCTCGGGCTCGCGTACGCGCGCGAGCTCGCTCGACAGGGCGCATCCGTCGTCGTCAACGACGTGGATGCCGCCACCGCCGCCTCGGCAGTGGCCGCGATCACCGCCGAGGGCGGCACCGCCGTCGCGGTCGTCGCACCGGTCGGCAGCGCTGAGACGGCGGATGCCCTCGTCGCCGCAGCGGTCGAGAACTTCGGGCGCCTCGACATCCTCGTGACCAACGCCGGAATCCTCCGCGACGCCGTGCTGTGGAAGATGAGCGACGACGACTTCGATCGGGTCATCGCGGTGCACCTGCGGGGCACCTTCACGTGCGTCCGAGCGGCGTCCGGCTACTTCCGCGAAGCCGGACACGGTGGCCGCGTCATCTGCATCGGATCGCCCACCGGGCAGCGTGGCAATTTCGGCCAGACCAACTACGCGGCCGCGAAAGCTGGCATCGTCGGCATGGTGCGCACCTGGGCAATGGAGCTGAAGAAGGCCGAGGTGACCGTCAACGCGGTCATCCCCGTCGCTGCGACCGCGATGACCGCGACGATTCCGTACTTCGCCGCCGCCGTCGAAGCGGACGCCGCGGGCGAGCCGATGCCGTCGTTCTTCCGACACGATCTCGGCTTCGGCACGTCGGATGACGTCGCCGGCCTCATCGCCTACCTCGGCTCCGACGCGGCCGCCGGGGTGACCGGCCAGGCGATCGGTGTCGGCGGCGACCGGCTGCAGGTGTGGAGCCACCCCGAGCCCGTCGCGACCGAGTACCGCGACGGCGGGTGGACCTACGAGGCGCTCGTGGACGGTTTCGCCGCCACGTTCGGCGGCAAGCTGGAGAGCGTCGGCGAGTCGTTCCCGCCGCTGCCCGACGAGCTGCGCCGCGAGCCCGCGGCCTCCTGAACCGTGGGACAGAGCCGGTGACAACACAGCGGTACGAGCCGCGGCTCGCAGTGGAACAGGTCGAAGCGCTCGACGTGCACGTGCACATCGAGATCGACGCTCAGGGTCACACCTCGTTGCCGCCCGCGCTCGCCGAGGCCGCAGCGAAGTACTTCACGTCCGACGACCGTCCCACCCTCGACGCCATCGCCGAGCTATACCGCAGCCTGAACTCGGCCGCCGTCGTCTTCACCGTCGACGCGCGCACCCAGCTGGGGCGCCCGCCGCTCGACAGCGCCGAGATCGCACGCGGCGCGGCCCGCAACGCCGATGTGCTCATCCCGTTCGGTTCCGTCGACCCGCGCACCGGGGACGACGCGGTTCAGCTGGCTCGACGACTCGTCGACGACAACGGCGTGCGCGGCTTCAAACTGCACCCCACGGTGCAGGGCTTCGACCCCTCCGACGAGACCTACTACCCGCTCTACGCGGAGTTCGCGCGGCTCGGCGTACCGATGCTCGTGCACACCGGCCAGAGCGGCATCGGCGCGGGCACGCGCGGCGGGGGCGGATTTCGGCTCGGCTACTCGAATCCGATGCTGCTGGATGGCGTCGCCGCCGACTTCCCCGACCTCGACATCGTGTTCGCGCATCCGTCGGTGCCGTGGCAAGACGAAGCGATCTCGATCGCGACCCACAAGTCCAACGTCTGGATCGACCTGTCGGGCTGGTCGCCGAAATACTTCCCCGAGAACCTCGTGCGCGCCGCCCGCACCTACCTGCAAGACCGCGTGCTGTTCGGTTCGGACTTCCCGATGCTGCACCCCACACGCTGGCGCGACGACTTCGCCGCCCACGGGTTCGACGAGGCCGTGAGCCGCAAGATCCTGCGCGACAACGCCATCCGACTGCTGGGCCTGTAGACGTGTCGACCGGCCACGACCCCTACGGCTTCACCGAACTGCTCGACGACGACGAGCGCTCCGCCATCGCGCGGTTGCGCGGCGTGCTCGCCGCGGACGTCGAACCGCTCGTGGCCGACCACTGGGAGAGGGGCACCTTCCCCGAGCAGATCGTCGCGCCGCTCGCCGGGCTGCGGCTCATGGACCCGCCCGAATTCGGCGGCGCGACCGACGCCGATCACGCTCTATACCGCGGGTTCCGCACCTATGAACTCGCGCGTACCGACGTCTCGGTGGCGACGTTCTACAACGGGCAAGCGGGGCTCTTCCGCACGAGCGTCGAGCTGGGCGGCTCCGATACCCAGGTCGCCGACCTCGCTCCTCGCATCCGCTCGTTCGAGCTGCGCGGGGCGTTCGCACTCACCGAACCCGATCACGGATCCGACATCGCGCGCGGCATGCAGACGGCGGCGCGCCGCGACGGCGACGACTGGGTCATCGACGGTCGCAAACGGTGGATCGGCGGCGCCGTTCTCGCCGACGTCATCGTCGTGTTCGCCCGCACCGACGAGGGGGTCGGCGCGTTCCTGGTGCCCCGCGAGTCCGCCGGGCTCTCGCTCACCACGATGACGGGCAAGACCGCACTGCGCATCGTGCCGAACTCCGACATCGACTTCGTCGGGGTGCGGGTTCCCGCCTCGGCGCGGCTCGCTCGGGTGACCACGTTCGCCGACGTCGGCCGGATGCTCGGCGTGATGCGCGCCGACGTGGCCTGGATCGCGGTCGGCGCGCAGGCCGGCGCTTTCGACGCGGCCGTCGCGTATGTGCGTGAACGCGAACAGTTCGGGCGGCCGATCGGTGCGTTCCAGCTGGTGCAGGCGAAACTCGCGACGATGCTCGGCAACCTCACGGCATCCCTCGCCCTCGTCGTGCGGCTCACCCAGCGGCAGGCAGCGGGAGCGTCGACCGACGAGGATTCGGCTCTCGCCAAGATGCTCACTGCTGCGCGCCTGCGCGAGACCGCCGCGCTTGGCCGCGAGATCGCGGGAGGCAACGGCATCCTGCTCGAGCACCGTGTCGCCCGATTCTTCGCCGATTCCGAAGCCGTCTACTCCTACGAAGGCACCCACGACATCAACTCGCTCATCGTCGGCCGGGGCATCACCGGCTTGAGCGCGTTCCGCTGACCACCACACACGTCCATCCATCAAGGAGAGAACCCATGACGATCACCCTCGACTACAGCGAACTCGGCAGCGCAGCGGGCCGCGACCTCGGCTATTCGGAGTACCGCGAGATCACCCAGGATCAGGTCAACACCTTCGCCGACGCCGCCGACGACCACCAGTGGATCCACGTCGACCCGGTGAAGGCGAAGGATGGTCCGTTCGGTGCCCCGATCGCCCACGGGTTCTTGACGCTGTCGCTTGCGATCCCGTTCTGGACCGAACTCTTCGACGTCACGGGCGTCGGGACCCGCGTCAACTACGGCCTCGACAAGGTGCGCTTCCCCGCGCCCGTGCCGGTCGGCTCGCGCATCCGCATGAAGGGCGTCATCGCCGAGGTCGCCGAGGTGCCCGGCGGCTACCAGCTGACCGTCGACCAGACGATCGAGGTCGAAGGCGGAACGAAGCCTGCCGTCGTCGCGCGTGGCCTGTACCGTTTCTACGCCTGAGCAGCGTCGTATTGCCGTTCACCTCGACGAGGAGGGATCCCATGCAGAACCGCGGAATCGGCTCCTGGCTGACCACGCGTGCCGCGATATCGGCTGACGACGTCGCGCTCGTGTCCGGCGAGGGAGAGGAACTGACCTACCGCGAGCTCGGCGACCGCGCCGCGCGCTGGGCGGCCGTGTTCACCGCGCGCGGCATCGGCCAGGGCGATCGTGTCGCGTTCCTCGGCGAAAACCAGCCGGCCTTCGTCGAGGTGCTGTTCGGGGCGGCGCGCGCGGGCATCGTGTTCGTGCCGGTCAACACCCGGCTCGCGGCACCCGAAGTCGCGCACATCCTCGCCGACAGCGGTGCCCGGTTGCTCGTCCACGACGACCGGGCCGCCGCCGTCGCGACGGACGCCGCGGGAGACGTGCCGCGCATCGCCGTCGGTGCCGAGGCGGAGGCGGCGCTCGCCGCCGTCGAGCCGGCCCCCGAGGCGCCGGGGGTGGGGCTCGACGACCCCGCCGCGATCCTCTACACCTCGGGAACCACGGGGCGACCCAAGGGGGCGGTGCTCACCCACGGCAACCTCACCTGGAACAGCCTCAATGTGCTCGTCGATGTCGACATCGTGTCGACCGACGTCGCCCTCGTCATCTCGCCGCTCTTTCATGCCGCGTCGCTCGGCATGGGGCTGCTGCCGGTTCTGTTGAAGGGTGGCACGGTCGTGCTCGAGCGCGCGTTCGACGCCGGGCGCGCGCTGCGGATCATCCAAGACCGGGGCGTCACGATGTTGAGCGGCGTGCCGACCACGTACCAGTTCATGGCCGAACATCCTGACTGGGCGGCGACCGATCTGTCGATGCTCGCGAAACTGACGTGCGGCGGGTCCCCGGTTCCGACCCGGGTGCTCGAAGCGTTCGAAGCGCGCGGGTTGTCGTTCTCACAGGGGTATGGCATGACCGAGACCTCACCGGGGGCGACGTACCTGCCGGCGACCCGCACCCGCGCGAAAATGGGCTCGGCCGGGCAGGCGCACTTCTTCACCGAGGTGCGGGTCGTCGATGAGAACGGCGAATCGCTCGCGCCGGGCGAAATCGGCGAGATCCAGGTGCGCGGACCCAACGTCACCCCGGGCTATCACGGCAACCCGACCGCGACGGCCGAGGCGTTCACCGCCGACGGCTGGTTCCGTACGGGCGACCTCGGCTCGTTCGACGACGAGGGCTACCTCTTCGTCGCCGACCGGCTCAAGGACATGATCATCTCCGGGGGCGAGAACATCTACCC
>CBFGZU010000049.1:0-13915 GCA_965653335.1 uncultured Pseudolysinimonas sp. | reverse complement strand
AGCGGAACGAAGTCGCCGTCCGCGGTGATCTGCAGGCCGAGGCTCGACCCCGCGGCCTCGGCCATCGACTCGATCCACTCACGCTGAATGACCGGCACCCGCCCGCCGTCGTACTCACAGGACATGGGCACGCCGTTGTCAACCCAGATCGACACTCGGCCACCACCTTCGGCTGCCCCCTTCGGCCAGGTGAGAAAGAAGTTCTCACGGCGTCGGAGCTTGAGACTGATGAGCACCTGCAGGTGCGCGAGTAGCCGGTCTTCCACCTTGTACTGCCGAGGGCCATAGTTCAGGGTCCCCATGGTGCGATCTCCCTTCTCATGTCGCCGACGGAGCCCGGAGCTGACCGGTCTCCGGATCGTGCTCACCGATGTGACCGAGCTCAAGCCCTCGTGACTTCATCGAATCAAGACTCAGGATGTCAAGCAGCCGCTGGTCAGTCGCGGGCGGCTCCGATTCGTCGAATACGAAGTGCATGTCGGCTTCGCGGTGAACCCAAACGGAATGGCGCCCCGGTGTTTCGCGCGGATTGCGCCACGACAACAAAAAGGGCTCGTCTCGTCGAAGCTTGGCCACGGTCAGGAGCTTGATGTGGTGGAGCAAGTGATCTTCGATGTCGATCACCAGGTCCCGCCCTCCGAGGTGAAGTGAACCCATGTGACATTCCTACTACCCTTCGCCCGCATTGCTTGCCGATATGAGACAGTGAAGCGGGAGTGCGAGTTCGCCACGGCTGCGCGCCCTTCCTCCCGCGGGAGGGCATCTTCGGGTCGTCGCATTCTGGGAAGGAAAGCGCATGACGGTTGCCGTACTCACCGGAGGAGGGTCGGGCATCGGCCGGGCCGTCGCCATGAAGCTCGCGAGCCAAGGGGTCGCAGTCGCGCTTTGCGACCTCGACGGGGATGCGGCCGGTCGAACCGCCGCCGACATCGCCGCCGCCGGGGGGACGGCGATCGCCGTGACGGCCGACGTCACGAACGAAGACGAGATCGCCGCGTTCGTCGAACGCGCGGAGAACGACCTCGGGCGCCCGACTATGGCCGTCGCCTGCGCGGGAATCGCGACGACGGGGCTGATCCCCGACACAGCCAGCGAGACGTTCCGCAAGGTCGTCGACGTCAACCTGACCGGGGTCTTCCTGCTCGCGAAGCACACCATCCCGCGGCTCCGCCGTGGCGGCGGCACCTTCACCGCGATCGCGTCGGACGCCGGGCTGAACGGCTTCCAGGGCTTCGGGGCCTACTGCGCGTCCAAGCACGCCGTCGTCGGCCTCGTGAAAAGCCTTGCGCTCGATCACGGACCCGAGGGGGTCCGCAGCAACGCGATCTGTCCCGGCTATGTCGACACCCCGATGCTCGACCGGCTCCTCGTCGAGCTCGGGGGGACCCGCGAAGAAGCCGACGCTGCGGTTCCGCTCGGGCGACTCGCCTCGGTCGACGACGTCGCGGAGCTCGTGAGTTTCGTGACCTCGGACGCCGCGTCGTACATCAACGGCGCAATGCTCTCCCTCGACGGGGGCGGTGTCGCCGGCCCCTACGCTCCCGCCTGACCGTAGGGGAGACCCCGGCTCAATCCCCGCCGGGTGTTACGCGCTCACCCTCCAGCTGGGTCAGGAGGCGATCTTGGATCGAGCGCACGTGCCGATGCGCCGCGTCGAAGGCAAGATCCCGATCCCGCGCGGCGATCGCGTCGACGATCGCTCGATGCTCCTCGAGCGACGAACGCTGACGCGACTTGGAGAGCAAGTGGTCTTGTCGACTCACCTCGATGATCTCATTGACCCGGTCCAGCAACCGCACGAGCATCGGGTTGTACGTGTACTGGGCGATCGTCCGGTGGAATAGGCGATCAAGCTCGGCGAAGGCCGCGGGAGTCGTCGTCACCGTCATGTCCTTGATGATCTGCTGCAACTGCACGACGTCGACCGGCGTTGCCCGAGCGGCGGCCAACGCGGCCACCGGCGGTTCGACACTGGCCCTGACTTCCATAACGTTGAGCAGATCCATCTGATCGACATCGAGTCCGGCGGCGATAGCAGCCGCGTGACGGGAGTCCGCGACCGCCCGGACATGCGTTCCCCGGCCCTGCTTGCGCTCCAGAAGCCCCCGCAGTTCGAGGGCACGCAGCGCCTCGCGCAGCGTCGAGCGCGACACCCCGGCCTGACTCGCGAGTTCCCGCTCGGGAGGCAGCCGCTCGCCCTCGCGCAATTGGTTGGAGAGGATCATCCGTTCGAGCCGGATCGCGAGAGAGTCCGGAGTGTTGAGTTGCGCCGCGAGCAGGTCGCCCCAGTCCAGTCGGCTCACTGACATGTAGGTTCAACCATCCTTCCAAATGGCACGCACGATCGGTGCCATTATCGCGGCTCGCAACCGGATGTGTTCCCATTTGTGCGCGATCTCCGGCGCGATCTCGGGGTTGACAGCGGCGCCCACCGATCTCTAGCGTTCTCGGTAATTGGTACAACCACTACACAAATGAAGCAGGAGGACATCGTGGTCGTTCGCTCTCAATCCCGACGCGGAATCGCCCGCCGCGCGCTCACGCTCTCGAGCGCGGGACTCGTCGGAGTACTGCTCTTCTCCGCGTGTACGCCGGCTTCCGACACCTCGGAGCCGGAGACGCCCGCCGCCGTCGCGCCGCCGTCGATCAACGCGGCGGGAACTCTGTCGGTATGTTCCGCTCTCGGGCTCGGCGCCATTCCGCTGTTCTACTTCGACGAAGATCAAGAGCCCAGCGGCATCGAAATGGACATGGCGAGGGAGGTCGCTGCTGAACTCGGCCTCGAGTTCAACGCCGTCTCGACGGCATTCCCCTCGCTCATCCCCTCGCTCGACGCCAAGAACTGCGACGTCGTGATGGGATCGCTGTTCATCAACCCCGAACGCGAGGAAGTCGTCGACTTCGTGCCCTACCTGCACTCGGGGTCAGTGCTCTACACCCTCACGGAGAACAGCGCGTCGGTGACCGGGCTCGACGAGAGCGTCTGCGGCCTGCGGGTCGGCACGACGACCGGCAGTTCCGCTGCTGTCGCGATCAAGGAACAAGACACGGCCTGCGCCGCGGCCGGTCAACCGAACATGATCATCACCGAGCTCGATAGCGCGGCCAACGGTCGGCAGATGATTCTCAACGACCAGCTTGATGTGATGTCCGGCAGTAGTGCCGACATCTACTACATGGTCGCCGAGTCCGACGGCGAGATCGCCATCCAAGGCGAACCATTCCAGTCCTTCACGATCGGCGCCGCCGTGCGCAAGGGCAACACCGAACTTGCCGAGGCGATCCAGACCGCCTTCGACAAGATGGTCGAGAGCGGTCGGTATGCCGAAATCCTCGAGGAGCAAGGACTCGCGGCGATCGCATACGAGTTCTAGGCACCACGTTCCGGGGGCGCCCAGGCGGGTGCCCCCGGAACACGGATCGGCGAGCAATCACACGGGAAGGGCACGGGATGAAATTCGACTGGGAGTTCTTCTGGCAGCATCTCCTCACCCCGTCCCCCGCGTTCCTGGCCGGCTTCGCATTGACGATCGTCGTCTCGATCATCGCGATGGCCCTCGCCCTGATCGTCGGCATGCTGGTCGCGCTTGCGGGCCGATCGCGAATCCGGGCGCTCCGACTGTTCGCGGGGACCTACATCTGGGTCATTCGGGGCACACCTGTGCTCGTGCAACTGGTGATCATCTACCTCGGTTTCGCCGCGGCGGGACTCTTCCGATTCGACGATCAGGTCGTCTTCGGGATGCTCATCCGCGGCGCCGTGCTCGCCGCCATCGTCGGGCTGACCATCCACGAGAGCGCGTACGTCTCGGAGATCATCCGCTCGGGGCTGGAATCGATCGATCGCGGACAACATGAGGCGGCCGCGGCACTCGGGATGACACCCGGCGCGTCGATGCGCTGGATCATCGTGCCGCAAGCGCTTCGCACGATGGTGCCGCCCTTCGGCAACGAGTTCAACAGCCTCATGAAGACCACCTCCATTCTGAGCATCATCGGGGTGAGCGAGATGTTCCTCGTGGCGCAGTCGATCAGCTCGGTGACCTTCAAGACGTTCGAGATCTTCATCGTCGTGGCGCTCTACTACCTCGCCCTCACCACCGTGTGGACGTTCGTGCAAAGCGCCATCGAACGCCGCCTCAATGCCCGTGTGGGAATCGTCAACGACCAGAACTTGCTGGAGAGGTTCTGGTCGTCGCTCTGGGCGATGCCCTTCGCCGGACGGAAGGAGTCGCGATGATGTCTACGGATCAGGAGCAGGAGCCGGTCGTCTCCGTGCGCGCGGTGAGCCGCACGATCGGGCAGAACGTCATCCTCGATGCCTGCTCGTTCGATGTCGCCCGCGGAGAGGTCGTCGTCATTATCGGGCCATCGGGGGCGGGGAAGACGACCCTTCTCCGCACCATCAACCATCTCGAACCCATCGATTCTGGCGAGGTCGTGGTTGCCGGAGTGCACGTGGGCTACCGGGTCAAGAACGGCGTCCTGGTCGAAGGCAGCGCCCGGACACTAGCCGAACGCCGGCGACGGATCGGCTTCGTGTTCCAGCACTTCAACCTCTTCCCGCACATGACCGTCGCTGAGAACGTCTGGCATTCACCGGTGCGCGTGCTCCGCGAGAACAAGCACGAGGCGAAAGACCGGGCGATCGCACTCTTGCGCAAGGTCGGCCTCGAAGAGAAGGCGCTCGCACGGCCACGCAACCTCTCCGGAGGTCAGCAGCAGCGCGTCGCCATCGCCCGGGCGCTCGCCATGCGCCCAGCGGTCATGCTCTTCGACGAGCCCACGAGCGCCCTGGATCCGGAGATGGTGGGCGAAGTGCTCGCCGTCATGCAGGATCTCGCGCGCGAGGACATGACGATGGTCGTGGTCACCCATGAGATGGGGTTCGCGCGCGAAGTCGCCGACCGCGTGATCGTGATGGATGGCGGACGGATCATCGAGATCGGTCCGCCCGCTCAGATCTTCGGCGCGCCCCAGAACCCGAGGACGGCATCCTTCCTGGCCAAGGTCCTCTGAACGGCTTCACCCGCGACTGGTCCGCCTGACGGCGACCGGCCGACAGAAAGGGGCGATCATGCCCGCGAACGACCGACCATTCCGTGGCGCCATCGCCACGCCGCACGTTCTGGCGACCCGCGCCGGTGAAGCCGCATATCGTGCGGGCGGGTCGGCGATCGATGCGACGCTCGCCGCAGCGGCAGTTCTCACCGTGGTATACCCGCACAACACCAGCATCGGCGGCGACTCGGTCAGTCTCATCCGCACACCGGATGGCACGACACGCTGCATCAACGCAACCGGATACGCGGGGGTGGCGGTGGATGCGGGCGCGCTGCGCCGCCGGCACGGCAGGCAGCTGCCGCCGATCGGCATCGACACCGTCACGGTGCCCGGCGCGGTACGCGGCTGGCAGCGCCTCCACGAGCTCGGCGCCTGCCGGGAGTGGGAGGCGAATCTCGGCGACGCGATCCGGTACGCGCACGAAGGGGCGCCCGTCGCGTGGTCATTGGCCGGGGCGATCCGGGCATCAGAGGAACACCTCCGCGCGGATCGCGGCGCCGCGAGTGT
Organism: uncultured Pseudolysinimonas sp.; assembly: GCA_965653335.1. Taxonomy (GTDB): domain Bacteria; phylum Actinomycetota; class Actinomycetes; order Actinomycetales; family Microbacteriaceae; genus Pseudolysinimonas_A. Next base: position 8,344 of record CBFGZU010000049.1, on the reverse strand, counting down.
CTTCTTCGATGGCGAGGGTCGCAAGCCGGAGATCGGCGACATCCTCCGCCAGCCGGCGCTCGCCGAGTCGCTCCGGGGGCTCGCGTCGCGAGGCGCCGACGACTTCTACTCGGGCGCCATCGCCACGCGGCTGATCACGGGGTTGCGCTCGCTCGGAAGCGCCCTCGATGCCGCCGACTTCGCCGCGTACGCCGCCCGGGACGAGAACCCGATCCGCGTCGACTTCGCTGGCCGAACCGTGCTGACCAGCCCGCCGAACACCCAGGGGTTCCTGCTCGTGCGCTACCTGCGGCACCTCTCCGCCGCCGGGCTGGAGCATCCCGAACTCGGTGCGGCGGCGGGAGATCTCGCGCGTTCCTTCCACGCCGGCAACCGCCTGCGCGACACGCTCCTGGCCGATCCCGAGTTCGCGCGGGTCGACCTCGCGCGTCTCATCGCCGAGCAGCCAAACCCGGCCGGCGTCGACGAGGCAGGGCCGGCCGGGCTCATCCCGAAGGGCGACACCGTCGGGATCGCCGCCGTCGACTCCGAAGGCTGGGCGGTCTCCCACATCCAGAGCGTCTACCACCACTTCGGCGCGGCGATCCTCGAACCCGAGACCGGGATCCTTCTCCAGAACCGCGGAACGTCCTTCTCCCTCGATGACGACTCCGACAACGTGATCGCGCCCCGCAAGCGACCGAGCCACACTCTCATGCCGGTGCTCGTCGAGCGCGACGACCGACTGATCGGCGTCAACGCCTGCATGGGAGGCAAGGCGCAAGCACAGATCCACACCCAGCTGCTCCTTCGCCAGGTTGCCGGCGTCGATGCCCAGCAGACGGTCGGCGGCCCCCGGTTCGTAGTCGGCGCGGTCACCCCTGCGGACACGGCGGACTCGGTCCACGCCGAAGAAAACCTCACCGGGGCGGTGCTGCGCGGCCTGCGTGAAACCGGCTTCAGCGTGAGAGTCGTTCCCCGGTACAGCGAAATGCTGGGACAGGCGAACGTCGTTCAGATCGCCGACGACGGATCGTTCGACGCCGCGAGCGATCCGCGCTCGGACGGCTCGTCCGCCGTTGTGGAACGACGCGAATGACCGTGTGGGAGATCATCCTGCTGCTCACTGCGGGCACGGCGGCCGGAATGATCAACTCTGTCGTCGGGTCGGGTTCCCTCGTGACCTTCCCCGTGCTCGTCGCGCTCGGCAACCCTCCGATTCTCGCGAACGTGACCAACAACATCGGCGTTCTCCCTGGGAGCATCAGCGCCGCGTGGACGAATCGGGCCATCCTCGCAGGACGCTGGCGGCGTGCGTTCCTGCTCGCGACCCCCGCCTTCCTCGGCGGTGCGGCGGGCGCGGGCCTGCTCCTCGTGCTTCCCCCGGAGGCGTTCCGGGCGATCGTCCCCGTGCTCATCGCCTTCGCCTGCCTCCTGGTGATGTTCGGCCCCGCCCTACGCCGGCGACTGGCCGCGCGGGCGCACGGCGACGACTCGGATGCGGCGACGCCGAAGATTGTTCTGACCGTCGGGGCCACGGCGGTATACGGCGGCTACTTCGGGGCGGCGCAGGGGATCATCCTGCTGTCGTCGCTCATGCTGCTGATGCGGGGCGGCATCCAAGTCGCGAACGCGTACAAGAACGTCTTCGCCGCTGCCGCGAACCTCGCGGCGGGGATCGTCTTCGTTCTCGTCGCTCCCGTGAACTGGATCGCCGCACTCGTCATCGCCGTCGGCGCGACGGGCGGCGGCTGGCTGGGGGCACGGGTGGGCACGCGCATCCCGGAGAGCGTCTACCGGATCGTGATCATCGTGATCGGCGCAACCGCGATCGTCTACTTCGCGCTGAGCGAATGAGGCAGACCCGTACTTGAGGCCCGCGCCGAGCTCGCGAATGCGAGTCGGACGCGGGCCTCAAGGCAACGCGGAAACTCAGAGTCTCGTTCGCCGGTCCGGGACGGCATCGCCCGCCGGCGCGTCTCCCTTCAGGTGCGGCCGCCCGAGAATCAGATAGATCGCACCGACCCCGATCACCACGGCGAGGCCGAGGAGCACGATCCAGTTCTCATACCAGGCGGCGTCGGGGGTCCGCGGCCACGCGATGTTGATCATCGCGAGCACGCCATACGCCAGCGCCGCGACGTTGACCGGCATGCCCCATCCGCGGAGCCGGAACGGACCGCTCGGTTCCCAGCCCTTCGCGCGCGCCCGCAGCGCCGCGAACACGACCATCTGGAACGCCAGATAGATGCCGAGGGTCGCGAACGAGATGATCGCGACGAGCGCGTTCGGCACCAGCCCGGAGATCACGACGATCACGGCTGGGACGATGGCCGCCGCGAGCATCGCGTACGTCGGAACGTGGCGCTTCGGCTGGAACCGGCGAAGCAGACCCGAGCCGACGATCATGCCGTCACGGGCGTAGGCGTACATCAGTCGCGACGCGGCAGCCATGAGCGACAGCGCGCACGAGATGAACGAGATCACGACGATGCCGAAGACGATGCGCGACCCGACCGGTCCGAAAGCGCCACCGAGGATGGTGCCCAGGGGATCGGGGTCGGATCCGTCGATCACGGCACCGAAGTCCTCGACAGCGAGCAGGAGCGAAATGCAGACGAACATCGCCGCGGCCCCGCCCACGTAGATCGTCATCCGCATGGCCTTCGGAATCCGGCGCGTCGGATCGGGCACCTCTTCGGCGACATCGCCGCACGCCTCGAATCCGTAGTACTGGAAGATTCCGATGAGTCCCGCCGCGAGGAACGCCGCGACGTAGTTGCCCGCTTCTCCGGCTCCAAACGAGTTGAACAGGATGTCGAGTCCGTGGTGCCGTTCGGTCAGCAGCAACCAGCCGCCGACCGCGAGAGCCCCGAGCAATTCGGCGGCGAAACCGATCGTCGCCGCGATCGCGAGCCACCGCGTTCCCGCCAGATTGATGGCCAAGGCGATCGCCAGGATGATGAGCGCGCTGCCGACCGTGGCCTCGACGCCGGGTTCGAAGCCGAGGAGGGCCCCGAGGAAGGGGGCCGCGCCGTAGACGACGCCCGCGATCGTCGCGAGGAGGGCGGCCAGGTAGACCCAGCCCGTCATCCACGCCCACTTTCGACCCCAGAGGCGCCGCGCCCACGGGTAGACCCCGCCGGCGACCGGATACTGGGAGACGACCTCGCCGAAGATCAGCGCGACGAGGAACTGACCCACGCCGACGATCACGAATGACCAGAACATCGGAGGCCCGGCGAGCGCCAGCGAGATCGCGAACAGCGTGTACACGCCCACGACGGGTGACAGGTAGGTGAAGCCGAGAGCGAAGTTCGCCCGCAGGCTCATCCCGCGCTGGAACTCGCTCGTGTAGCCGAGGGCTTCGAGCTGCGCCGCATCCTGATTCGCGGTGTCGCTGCTCATGATGCGCCTCCGTCGATCTCGGCGAGAATCTCGGAGCCGGGCACGACGCTCGACGCGAAGTGCTCGTGCATCCAGGCGAGGTGATCGCCCCGGGCGTTCATGATGCGCAAGGAGTCCCAGTTCGGGAAGGTCTGCTGAAGCACCCACCTCTCCATGAGGCGCGAATCGACCTCGAACATGTGCTCGTGCGTTGTCACCGCGACGTCGGAGACGGATCGTGGTGGCGGGGACGTCATTTGTTCGGCATAGCGATAGGGCATTTCAGTCCTCCTTCGGGTAGGCCCGATCAAGCAGGTACTTGCCGGGATTCATGATGTTGTGCGGATCGAGGGTGCGTTTCAGGTCGAGCATGATGTCGAATCCGCGACCGAGCTCCTCAGGCACGAGATCGACCTCCCCTTCTCGGCACGACCCGTGGCACGCGCTGATCGAGGCGCCGTTGTCGAGAGCGACCCGCGCGATCTTCCGCTTGGCGTCGACCCACATGCTCCAGGCGCGGTCGTCGAGCTGCTGCTCCCAGATGCCGATGTCGATCTCGGTGAGGTAGTCGACCCCGGTGTTCGCGGAGGTGTAGGCGAACATGCCCCAGTCGTCGAAGACATCCGTTCGCTTTCGCAAGTCGGCGACGATCTCGTGCCATGCGGTGCTCACGGCCGGCACGTTCGAGTAGTTGACGGCCGCGTCTTCGCAGTGCCAGCTCATCGGAATCACCTGGCCGTCCTTGGTGCGTCCGTGCAGCGGCGTGGCGTAGCGGTCGTGGCGTGCCGCCCAGTCACCCTCCGAGATCTCGTCGCCGAGGTAGCGGGCACCGTGATCTCTCGCGATGCCGAACAGGCGCCGGCCTCCGGCTTTCACCTCGTCGGTCCAGCCGTACATCACCGCGCACACCAGGGCACGAACGTCGGTCGGCTGCGGGATGTACGCCTCGTCGTCCCGGCGCAAGTACGCCACCTTGTGCTCATCAAAGAGAACCGCGCCGGCGAAGGTCGCGACACCGGCGCGCGCGAGGGCCCCGACGCACGCGTAGGCGTCGTCGTAGTTGTCGAACGACCAGAAGGGCGTGAGCTCCGCCTCGGGCTTGGGGAAGAGCTTGAGGGTCGCGCGCGTCGCGATGCCGAGCGTGCCCTGGTGTCCCATGAAAAGGTCCTTGAGCTGGTATCCGCTCGACGACTTGGAGATCTTCCGGCCGATGCCGTCCCCGACGTGAAGGATCTCGCCGGTAGGAAGGACGTGGTCGAAGCTGAGCACCAGGTCGCGTGTGTGACCGTACCGCGACCCGATGAGCGACCACCCGCTCGTGCCGATCCGGCCGCCGACGAGGGAGCAGGGATACGACGCCGGATCGTCCGGATAGAACAGACCGTGCCGCGCGAGCTGCTCGTTGAGCTTGAGCATGCTGATCCCCGTGCCGACGGTCACGGTGCGGTTGACGAGGTCGAGCTCGTGGACCTCGTTCATGCGCTTGACGTCGATCACGATGCCTCCCCGCAGCGGCACCGCACCGTCGGTGAGTCCCGTTCCGCCGTCTCGCGGCACGACGGGCACGCGCAAGTCGTTCGCGATCTTCACGACGGCGGCGACCTGCTCGGTCGACGTCGGAAGCACCGCGAGGTCGGGCACGCGTTCGCCCCAGCGGTGCACCGGAAAGGGTGCCGGAACCCGGGCGCGATTGAAACGGTCGGTGCGCGAGGTGAGGATCTGGTCGTCGGCGAGCACAGTGCGAAGCGCCCGGATCACGACCTCGAGGTCGTCGGCCAGCAGCGTCATGAGTGAGAACTCCCGCACCCGCAGCCGCCGGCACCGCCCGATCCGCATCCCCCGCCGCCACAGCCGCCGTTGCCGCATCCGCCACCCGCTCCGCACCCAGCGCCTCTCGTGCGCCGGGCTCGCCCCGCGACTCCCGTGCGCTCTTGCGCGAGCCGCCGGTCTCCCACATCACCGCGCGACCCGCCGACCTGGATGCCGAGGGAGGTCGCGAGCAACTCGTGGATGTCGATCACGTCGATGTCCACCTCGTCGCCGGCTTCGCTGAGGGGCCGTTCCGACCAGGGGCAGGCACTGACGAGGGTGTCGACGTCGAGCTTCGCGGCGTGCCCGAGGCGACGGGCGCTGATCGCGGCAGTGAGGTCGGGCTTCTCGACGGGGAGCCCCCCACCGCCGCCCGAGCAATACGACCACTGGGTCACCCGGTCGACGTCTTCGAACCTCAATCCGGGAATCGATCGCAGCACGTCGCGTGGCTCCTGCCAGATGCCTTTGCGTTTGTTGAGCCGGCACGGGTCGTGGTACGTGATCGCGCGATCCACGGCGATCTCGGGGGTGAGTCGCCCGTCGCGAATCATCTCGGCGAACAGTTCGACGACGAGCTGCACTTCGATGTCGAACTTGTCACCGAAGTACTTCGGGTAGTCCTCGGTGAACGTGATGTAGTCGTGGGGGTCGAGAACGAGAATGCGCTTCGTGCCCGTCTCACGCCACGACCTCATGTTGTGCTCGGCGAACTCGCGAGCCTGATCGACGTAGCCCATCTCGGCGGCGGGTCCCCCGCAGCACCATTGCTCTCCCATCAGCCCGAAGTCGTAACCGGCCCTCTGCAGGATCTGGGCCACCGCGCGCGGCACCGAGGTGCGGTAGAACGCGGCCTCGCAGTCGACGAAGAGGATCGTCTCGCCGCCGATGGGGATGTTCAAGCCGTCCGCCCAGTCGCGCACCGTGTCCTGGCCCACCGGAACCTCGCCGAGCACGGGTTCGTGGCTGCGCTCGGCGGTGCGCGCATTCCAGACGCGGTAGCCCTCCTGGTGAACGCCGGATTCGACCGCGAGTGCCCGTACGGCCTTGACCACGTCGACGGTGCGGGTGCGGAAGCGGTAGAAATCGCCGGTGAAGAGCGTGTTGGGGCAGCGCAGTTCGCACGCCCCGCACTGGGTGCAGTTCACGTAGTCGGCGGCGACATCCTCGATGCTCAGCTCCCCGCGCTCCATCGCGACGACGTTGGCGTGGAACGCGGTGGGGGTCCACGATTCGTTGCGCGTCTCGGTCATCACCGGGCAGACCTCGCGGCAGAACTTGTGACCCGACGAGTAGCAGTTGTACGACGCGTTGCGCCACTCCTCGACGAACTCGCGCGTCTTGACGTCGGCGATCGGGATCACGACTTTGCGCACGATCTCGTCGGCGGCGGTCAGAGCCGCGAGTTCGACCGGGTTGTCGCTCATCCCGGGGGTGAAGGGTTTCGCCAGCGCGCCGGCGTCGGGGGTGCGGCTCGATTCCGCGTCGGTCACGACGAACTCCTCGTTGAGTCGGTTCCGCGCGTACCGCCGGAACATGATGGCTCAGAATACGAGTTAAAACATTCAATATCAATTCTTTTAGCTCACAGAGGTCTGCTCGCCGCACCGGCCATTCACTTCAGCTCCCCAGGAATGCTTGAATGCAGGCATGCCGTTCCTCTCCGGCGACGCCCGGCAAGCCGTGTTCGCACCGCTCGACGACGGTGCTCAACGCAGCGAAGCGGTCATTCGTCGACTCGGCAGCGCCATCGCCCTCGGCCTCCTGGAGGATGGCGAGCAGCTCCCCTCCGAGAGCGGCTTGGCCACCCTGCTCGGCGTCTCGACGAACACCCTTCGCGACGCGCTCGCCGACCTGCGCGCCCTCGGGCTCGTCGAGACCCGGCGGGGGCGCGCGGGCGGAAGTTTCGTGCGCGCCCTCCCGGAAGCCCTCGCGGGGTTGTCGCGCGGTCGTGTCGAGGAGCTCGGCACCACCGACCTGCGAGAGCTCGGCGAACTGCACGAAGCACTCGCCGGCAGCGCGGCTGCGCACGCCGCCTCGCGCGCTTCGGCGGCCGAACTCGCCCGCCTCGACGACCTGATCGCGCGGCTCGAACGCGAGTCCGAGACCGAGGTGCGACGGCGCACCGAGAGCCGCTTCTACATCGAACTCGCGGCGAGCGCGCAGTCGGTGAGACTGACGCGCGAAGTGATCCAGCTGCAAATCGAGCTCGGCCAGCTGCCCTGGCCACCCGCGAATTCGCCCGCTCTCATCGCGCAGACGATCGCAAGCCATCGCGCCCTGATCGCCGCGCTCCGGTCACGCGACACGGTCGCCGCGAGGTCACTCGCGGAAATGCACATCGCGACCCGAACCAGATGGCTGTTGGATGTGCATCACCAGTTCCTGACCCAGAGTCGAACGGACGCGATGTGAGCCAGACGAAACACGAAGCAACCGAGCATCTCGCCGTGATCATCCACCGCGTCATCGACGACGCCTTCACATCGATCAACGTCCTGCACGAGGCGGTGCTGGCGTGCCACGCCGCGGCGGAACGTCGCGCCGAGCCACTGTGCGGAGACGACATCTCCGGGCTGCGGGACATCGTGCGCTCCCTGCTCGCCGACCCGGACCATCTTCTCGTCGGGCTCGGCCTCGTCGTCGCCCCGGATGTTTTGTGCGACGAGCCGCTGCGCCTCGAATGGTGGCAGCGGATCACCTCCGCGAGCGACGTGCAGCCTCTCGTCGTCGACCTCGACCCCGACAGCCTGCACTTCTACGACTACGCCGCGACGGAGTGGTTCGCCGTGCCCCGGGACACGGGAGCGCGCCACGTCGTCGGCCCCTACGTCGACGTGTTCGGCACCGGACGTTACCTGCTCACCCTGACCGCGCCCGTCATTGCCGGCGACCGCTTCATCGGCATCGTCGGCGCCGATGTGTCGGTGCAGCGATTCGAGACCCGAGTCCTCCGCGAACTGGGTGGCCTGCATCCCGAGGAGTGCGACCTGATCGTGCTGGGCGCGGAGCGACGTGTCGTGCTCTCCACATCGACCCGCTGGCTCACGGGAGACCTGCTCCCTCCCGAGCCGCACGACGCGATCGACGGCGCTCAGGCCACCTACCAGGGCCTCACCGACGTGCCGTGGATCGTTCGCATCGCCGACGCCCACACCACCTAGCCGGT
>CBFGZU010000048.1:0-14413 GCA_965653335.1 uncultured Pseudolysinimonas sp. | reverse complement strand
TCGACAAGATCGCCCGCAAGGCCGAGAACCCGTCGATCACGCGCGACGTGTCGGGCGAGGGCGTGCAGCAGGCGCTGCTCAAGATCCTCGAGGGCACGACGGCGTCGGTGCCCCCGCAGGGCGGCCGCAAGCACCCGCACCAGGAGTTCATCCAGATCGACACGACGAACGTGCTGTTCATCGTGGCCGGTGCGTTCGCGGGGCTCGAAGACATCATCTCGGCCCGCGTCGGCAAGCGCGGCATCGGGTTTGGCGCCCCGCTGCACAGCAAACGCGACGAGCAAGAGCTGTTCAGCGACGTGTTGCCCGAAGACCTCCACAAGTTCGGCCTCATTCCCGAGTTCATCGGCCGCCTCCCCGTCGTCACGACGGTGTCGCCGCTCGACCAGGACGCGCTCATGCAGATCCTCACCGAGCCGAAGAACGCCCTCGTGCGCCAGTACCAGCGCATGTTCGAGATCGACGGCGTCGAGCTGGAGTTCGAGACGGATGCCCTCGAAGCGATCGCGGATCTCGCGAAACTGCGCCAGACCGGTGCCCGCGGCCTGCGGGCGATCCTCGAAGAGGTGCTCGGCCCGATCATGTTCGACGTTCCGTCGGACGACGACGTCGCCCGCGTCGTCGTGACGAAGGCCGCCGTGCTCGAGAACGCGGCGCCGACGATCGTGCCGCGCGCACCGCGGCGCACCGAGAAGTCCGCGTAGCGGACCTCACCCGAAACCGCGGCGCATGTCTGAGGTCATCCGTCCCCGACGGCTCAGCTCGGGCGACAAGGTCGCGATCGTCGCACCATCGCAGTCGCTGGCATCGGTGTACCCGAAGGTCTACGCCGCCGGTCTCGCCACCCTGCGTGAGACGTTCGGGCTTGAGGTCGTCGAGTTCCCCTCGACCACGTTCGACCCTGAGTACTCGTATCGTCACCCGGAACTTCGTGCGGCGGATCTCAACGCGGCTTTCGCCGACGACTCGATCGCCGGCATCGTCGCCGAGATCGGCGGTACCGACTCGATCCGATTGCTGCCGCACCTCGACGTCGACCTCGCCGTGACGCACCCGAAGGTGCTGCTCGGTTACTCCGACACCGCGACGATGCTGACCACCTACGCGCGGGCGGGCCTGGTGACCTTCAACGGTCCGGCGGTCATGGCCGGGTTCGCACAACTGTCGAACTTCCCCGAGCTCGAGCGGCATGTGCGCGAGGTGCTGTTCGAACCCGCCGCCACGCTCGAGTACCGCCCGTACCCGCACTGGGTCGATCGCTACCCCAACTGGCACCGGCAGCCAGGTCACGATATCGGCCATCCGCATCCACATGATGGGTGGCGCTGGCTGCAAGGGTCGGGCGCGGTCAGCGGGCGGCTGTTCGGCGGATGCATCGAGGTGCTGCAGTTCCTCAAGGGAACCGCCTACTGGCCCGAGCCCGACTTTTTCGCCGGCCGCATCCTGTTCCTGGAGACCAGCGAAGACAAGCCGCCCGTGGCGTTCACCGAGCATTGGCTGCGCAGTCTCGGTGTCGGCGGCGGCCTCGACCGCCTCGCCGGGCTGCTGATCGGGCGGCCGCGCGACTACACCCCTGCCGAGTCGCGAGAGCTGGATGCCGTCGTCCTGCAGGTGCTCGCCGAGTTCGGCCGCGACGACCTGCTGGTCGTCAGCAACCTCGACTTCGGCCACACCGACCCGCAGTGGATTCTGCCCAACAACGTGCTCGCCGAGATCGACGTCGAAGGTAGGGGGCTGCGGCTGCTCGAGCCGGCTGTCGAGTAAGCAGCCCGACGTAGTATCAGACTGATATAGTGGCCTCATGGCGATCACGATTCGTATTCCCGACGAGCTGGACGCGCGCCTCGACGTCGTCGCGAAGGCTCAGCACACCTCAAAGAGTGCTCTGCTGCTGCAAGGTGCTTCGTGGATCGTTGAACGTCACTCCCGTCGCGCCGAGATCGACGTCGGGCTCGACTTCGTGCTGAGCCACGATGCCGAACTACTTGAGCGCCTCGAAGACGCGTGACGCAGTACCTCGAGTTCGATGACGCGCTCCACGCGGTGAGTCGGCTTGGCTTTCACGTTCGCGACGCGGGTCTGCTCGCTTCGGCGCTGTCGCGGCCGGCGACGACGGTCTTCGGAGCTGACGCGTACGGGAGCCTCGAGAAGAAGGCTGCGGCCGTGCTTGAGTCGCTGGCCCGCAATCACCCGCTGATCGACGGCAACAAGCGCACAGCCTGGACGCTCATGGTGCTGTTCCTCTGGATCAACGGCTATCGGCACGAGACGCCCGTCGATACGGCGTTCGAGCTCGTGCTCGGTGTCGCCCGCGGCGATCTCGAGCTGGATGCCGCCGCTGAGGTCATCCGCGCCCACCTGGTACCCCGCGGGGGTCGCGCGTCCTGACGCGCATCGGCTGGCCGGAACCGGCCACCCGACTTGGCCGATTCGAGCGACGCGGCCGCCCTTGGCTGCGCGCTGGGATGGGACCATGACCGCACTCACCGTCACCTCCCGCCCTGCGACGTCCTCCGTCGTGATCCCCAGCCGCTGGAACGGCCCGCGTCGATACGGCAACGGCGGCTACAGCGCCGGGGTTTTCGCGCGTGACTTCGGGCGATCGGCACGCGTCGTGCTCCGCCGCCCGGTTCCCGTCGACCGCACCCTTCGGATCGTCGCGGAGGGACAGGAGTCGCGCGTCTTCGCGCGGCGTCGGCTGATCGCCGAGGTGGGCGAGTGGCGCGACGCGACTCCGCTCCTCCCGCTCGTGCGGCCGAGCCTCGATGCTGCCGAAGATGCCGCCGCGCGGCATCCGTGGACCGGCGTGCGCCATGCGCTCTCCGACTGCTCCATCTGTTCGCCGAATCGGCGCGACGGTCTCGGCGTCGTTCCCGGGGTGCTCGCCGACGCCCCGGACATGCTCGCGGCTCCCTTCCACACCGATTCGCGGCTCGCTCACCCGCTCGCACCCGACATCGTGAGCGCGGAGTTCATCTGGGCGGCGCTCGATTGCCCGAGTTTCCCCGCCGCCGATCTCGTCGCCGGCCGGGTGCGCCTGCTCGGCACCATCGCGGTCACCCGACTTCGGGATGTGTATGTCGGCGAGTCGCTCGTCGTCGTCAGTTGGACCCTCGGTGCGGGCGTTCGCAGCGTGCGCACGGCGAGCGCGCTCCTGGGGCCGGATGGCGAGCTGGTGGCAAGCGCCGAGAACGTCTGGGTCGCGCCGCGTCGGCGCTTCTAAACTGTCGCCGTGCGCCCCGAGGACCAGGTCGTCCGCTACGCGGACATCGGTGGGCGTTCGATCGCCTGGTCGGCGGTGGGCGATGGCCCGCCGCTGGTGATCGGCGGATGGTGGTCGAGCCACCTCGTCGAGGACTGGGCCGACGCGGGGTTCCGGGGCTTCATCGCCCAGCTCGCCGACCGGTTCACCGTCGTACGGTACGACCGATACGGCACCGGAGCGTCGGATCGCTTCGGCCCACCCCCGGTGTCACTCGACGCCGAAGTCGAACTACTGTCCGGCATCGTCGGACTGCTGAGCGCTCCGGTGAGGCTGTTCGGCGCGTCGTCGGGGGGACCGGTCGCGTTGCGCCTCGCTGCTCGACATCCGGAGCTCGTCGACCGGCTCGTGCTCTACGGAACGTACGCCGACGGATCGGTGATCGCGGCACCCGAGGCGCGGCGCGTGATGCTCGACCTCGTCGCCGCCCACTGGGGGTTGGGAAGCCGGATGCTGGCCGACGTCTTCCTGCCCGGCGGCACGGCGGCCGAGCGCAACCGGTTCGCCCGAGTGCAGCGTCGCGCCGCGACGCCGGAAACGGCTGTGGCATCTCTGCGAGCGGTCTACGAGTTCGACGTGCGCGCCGATCTGCCTCGCGTCACCGCCCCGACGCTCGTTCTGCATCGCCGTGACGACCGAGCCATCCCGTTTCCGCTGGGACCAAATGTCGCGGCGGCAATCGACGGTGCGCGGTTTGTCGGGCTCGACGGCGACGAGCACTTCCCGTGGCGAGGCGACGCGGCGGGCGTCGTCTCCGAGATGCGGGCGTTCCTCGGCGCGCCGGCGGTGCCGCCGCCGGCGGCTCGGCCTGAACCCTCCCGCGACGTCCTCTCGGCAAGGGAAACCGAGGTGCTCGCTCACGTAGCGGCCGGTCGCACCGACGCCGAGATCGCCGTCGCCCTCGTGCTCAGTCCACACACCGTGCACCGCCACATCGCGAACATCCGAACCAAGCTCGGGGTATCCTCGCGCGCGGCGGCAGCTGCGGTGTGGGCGCGACGGGCCGGCTCAGACCCCGGCGCCTGAGCATCTCGCGAGTCCGAGTGGGGCCGGGGCTACGCGAGACCGCGGCGCGTGAGCAGGGGCTCGATGACGGCGTCGCGGCCGCGGAACTCGCGGTAGGCCTCGAGCGGATCCTTCGAGCCGCCGACGCCGAGCAGCAGGTCGCGGAAGCGGTCGCCGTTCGCTCGGGTGAGGCCGCCGTTCTGCTTGAACCACTCGACGGTGTCGGCGTCGAGCACTTCGCTCCAGATGTAGGAGTAGTAGCCGGCGTCATAGCCGCCCGCGAAGGTGTGGGCGAAGTAGGTGCTGGAGTAGCGGGTCGGCACGGCGGGATTGTCGAGGCCGACCGTCGCGAGCGCGGCCGCTTCGAACGCCGCGACGTCGGTGACGGCGGCCGCCTCGGCGGCGGAGAGGGTGTGCCACGCCTGGTCCAGCAGCGCGGCGGCGAGGTACTCGCTCGTCGCGAATCCCTCGTTGAACGTCTCCGATTCACGGATGCGGGCCACGACTCCCGCGTCGATCGGCTCGCCCGTCTCGACGTGGGTGGCATAGGCGTCGAGCACCTCGGGCCACAGCATCCACATCTCGTTCACCTGACTGGGGAACTCGACGAAGTCGCGGAAGACGTTCGTGCCGGCGAGCTTCGGGTAGGTGACGCGCGCGAAGAGGCCGTGCAGCGCGTGCCCGAACTCGTGGAAGAACGTGCTCACCTCATCGAAGGTCAGCAGCGTCGGCTCGCCCGCAGCGGGCTGGGGCACGTTGAGGTTGTTGACGACGACGGCGGGCTGGTCGAGCAAGGTGTTCTGCGAGACGAGAGCGTTCATCCAGGCCCCGCCGCGCTTCGAGTCGCGCGTGTACAGGTCGAGCAGGTAGAGCCCCGCGGGGGAGCCGTCGGCGTTCGCGACTTCGAAGACGCGCACGTCGGGGTGGTAGCCGACGAGGTCGGTGCGCTCGGTGAAGGTGACCCCGTAGAGGGCGTTCGCCGCGCCGAAGACGCCGAGTTTGAGCACCCGCTCGGCCTCGAACCACGGGCGCAGCGACGCGGTGTCGATGTCGTAGGTCGCTTGCCGCACCTTCTCGGTGTAGTACGCCCAATCGGCGGCGGTGACCGGATGCCCGGCGAGTTCCTCCAGGTCGGACTGCTCGGCCTTCGCGTTCTTCGCGGCGGCGGGCGCGAGTGTGCTCAGCATCGTGGCGACGGCTTCGGGTGAGCCGGCGGTCTCGTCTTTCGTGACGTACGCCGCGTGGTTCTCGAACCCGAGTAACTCGGCGCGTTCCGCGCGCAGCCGCACGATCTGAAGCAGGATGTCGCGGTTGTCGAACTCGCCGCCGCGCGAGCCCCGCGCTCGCGATGCCGCCATGATCCTCTCGCGCACGTCGGACTCGGTCAGCGCGGCGAGGAACGGATGCCCGGTCGGCAACACGAGGGTCACCAGGAAGCCATCCAGCCCTCGCGCGGCGGCGGCCTCCGCGGCGGCGGAGATCTCGCCGCTGTCGAGCCCGTCGAGATCGGAGACATCGGTGATGTGCACGGCGAGCTCGTTGGTGTCGGCGAGCAGGTTCTTCTCGAATCTCGTCGTCAAGGTGGCGAGCAGCTGGTTGAGCTCGGTGAGGCGCACCTTGTGGGTCTCGTCGAGACCAGCGCCGGCGAGCGTCATCTCGAGGTACCAGCGCTCGACGAGGTAGCGATCTTCGGGGGTAAGCGCCTCCTGCTGGTCGAGGGTGTCGTAGACGGTCTTCACGCGTGCGTAGAGAAACGCATCGAGCAGGATGGCATCCTGGTGCGCCGCGAGCTTCGGGGCGATCTCCTCCTCGAGGTCGTTGGTGAAGTCGGTCGAGTCGGCCGATGACTTGTTGAAGAAGACGTTGCTCACCCGGGTGAGCAGCTGCCCGCTCGACTCCAGCGCGGGGAAGGTGTTGGCGAACATCGGCACGTCGCGCTTGCGGGTGATCGCGGAGATCTCGACGAGGTGCTCGGCCATCCCCTTCTCGAAAGCCTCCGCGTAGTGCTCGTCGGCGATCTCGGCGAACGGCGGCAACTGGTAGGGGAGGGTGCTGGCCGCGAAGAAGGGGTTGGTCATGACTCCACCCTAGGTTTCGAGGCCGTGTCAGTCGGGCGGACCCTCGACGGTCACCGCATCGCCCGCCGGGTCGTAGCGGAGGGTCGTGCCGTCATCCAGTTCGATGACCGGCCGGCCCTCGAGCCAGGTCAGCGTCCAGCGCCACCCGGTCGTGTCGACGCCGACCAGTTCGGCCTCGACGTCTGCGACCGCGGCGACCATCGCCGCCGGCAGCCGCGCCGGGGTTTCCGCGCCGACTTCCCACCGGGTTCCGAGTTGCATGACGCCACGCTAGCCTCCGAACGTCAGAGTCGCACCTCGTACGTCACCCACGTGGTGCGTTTCGCGAGCCGGTCGTACACGCGCTGCGCGGTCGCGTTGTCGTCCGCCGTGATCCACCGCAGCGTGCCGGGACCGGTGGCGCGCGCGAGCGCCGTGAGGTGCTCGATGAGGGCGCTCGCGACGCCGTGGCCGCGGTTCGAGGGGTCGACATACATGTCGTCGAGATACCAGTCGCGTCCGACACTGAACGTGTCGGGATGCGAGCGGTAGTGGGCGATTCCGACGACATCGCCGCCGACTTCCGCCACGAGCGCGTGCAGGCGCGGAGATTCGTCGTGCAGTTGCCGCCACACGTGGTCGAGCACGTGCTCCTCAAAGTGCGTCTCGTAGAACACCCCGTAGTCGCGGAACAGCCGCCGCCAGGCGTCCTCGTCTCCTGCCGCGATCGGCCGCACCGAAACGGACGTCATGCTGGCACCTCGGCGAGCAGGATCTTCCGCACCTCGATGTCGTCGGCTTCGACCAAGTCGAGCTGCGCGATGCGTCCCACCGCTTTCAGGTCCTCGGCCGCTTCGGCGAGGATCGCCGGGCCGGCGAGAGTCGCGGTGAGCACGTCGGTCTTCTGCGACGCCTGAGCTTCGGTCTTCGCGCGACGGATGCCGATGAGGGCGGCACTCACCGCGGGCAACAGACCGCGCGGCGCTTCGGCGTCGAACGTCGGCCACGCCGCGGTGTGCACCGAGTCGTCGTGCGTCCACGACCACACCTCTTCGGTCGCGAACGGCAGCACCGGGGCGAGCAAGCGCAGCATGATGTCGATCGCCAGGCGCAGTGCCCCGACCGAGGAACCGTCGCCGGAGTAGGCGCGCTCCTTCACGAGTTCGAGGTAGTCATCGCAGAACGTCCAGAAGAACTGCTCGGTGACCTCCAGGGCACGCGCGTGGTCGTAGGCCTCGTACGCCGTGGTCGCGATGCGCACCACCTCCGCGAGCTCGGCGAGCATGTCGATGTCGAGAGGGTTCGTGATCTCGTCGGTGGTCTCGACACGGCCCTCCGGGCCTACTCGACCACCGACGACGGGGGCCTCGAAGCCGTAGACGAACTTGGCGGCATTGAGCACCTTGATCGCGAGACGCCGGCCGATCTTCATCTGCTTCGGGTTCTGCGGGTCGAACGCCGCATCGGTGCCCAGTCGCGACGACGCCGCCCAGTACCGCACCGCATCCGCGCCGTGCTCGTCGAGGATCGCGCCGGGCGTGACGACGTTGCCCTTCGACTTCGACATCTTCTTGCGGTCGGGGTCGACGATGAAGCCCGAGATGCCGGTGTTCGTCCACGGGATGCTGCCGTGCTCCAGCTGGGCGCGCAACACCGTCGAGAACAGCCAGGTGCGGATGATGTCCTGCCCTTGTGACCGCAGCGAATACGGGAACACCAGCCCGAACAGTTCGGGGTCGGCTTCCCAGCCACCGGCGATCTGCGGCGTCAGCGAGGAGGTCGCCCAGGTGTCCATGATGTCGAGGTCGCCCTCGAACCCGCCGGGTGCGCCGCGCTGGGCGTCGGTGAACCCCGGCGGCACGTCGGTCGACGGGTCGATCGGCAGGGCGTCTTCGCTCGGGATGATGACATCCCCGCGTTCGCCGTCGGCGTCGAGGTGATACCAGACCGGGATCGGGACGCCGAAGAAGCGCTGCCGCGAGATGAGCCAGTCGCCGGTGAGGCCACCGACCCAGTTCTCGTAGCGCACGCGCATGAAGTCGGGGTGGAAGTCGATCTGCCGGCCGGCATCCATCAGCCGGTCTTTGAGTCGCTCGTCACGGGCCCCGTTGACGATGTACCACTGCCGGGTCGAGACGATCTCGAGCGGCTTGTCGCCCTTCTCGAAGAACTTCACGGCGTGCGTCGTCGGTTTCGGGTCGCCGATCAGGTCGCCGGATTCGCGCAGCAGCTCGACCGTGCGGGCCTTGGCGCTGAACACCGTCTTGCCGGCGAGTTCGGAATACGCGGCGCGGCCGGCATCTGTGAACAGGCGCGCGGCGGGAGCCTCCTCGATGAATCGACCGTCGCGGCCCAGCACCGTGCGGTTGGGCAGATCGAGTTCGCGCCACCACAGCACATCCGTCACGTCGCCGAACGTGCAGATCATCGCGATGCCGGTGCCCTTGTCTTTCTGCGCGAGCCGGTGGGCGACGATCGGCACCTCGACCCCGAAGATCGGGGTGGTCACGGTGGTGCCGAAGAGGTGCTGGTAGCGCTCGTCGTCGGGATGCGCGACGAGGGCCACGCAGGCCGGCAGCAGCTCGGGGCGCGTGGTCGCGATCTCGATCGTTCCGCCGTCGGGCTGGTGGAACGTCACCGCGTGATACGCGGCGGGCTGCTCTTTGTCTTCGAGTTCGGCCTGGGCGACCGCGGTGCGGAAGGTGATATCCCACAGCGTGGGGGCTTCCGCCTGGTACGCCTCGCCGCGCGCGAGGTTGCGCAGGAACGCCCGCTGCGCGACGGTCTGCGCCTCGGTGCCGATCGTGCGGTAGGTGAGCGACCAGTCGACGCTGAGGCCCAGGGTGCGCCAGAGATCTTCGAACTGCTTCTCGTCTTCGATGGTCAGCCGCTCGCACAGTTCGATGAAGTTGCGCCGCGAGATCGGCACCTGATCGGCGGCCTTGCTCGACGCATTGTCGCCGCCCTCGAGCGGCGGGATGTATCCGGGCACATACGGAAGGGTCGGGTCGCACCGCACGCCGTAATAGTTCTGCACGCGCCGCTCGGTGGGCAGGCCGTTGTCGTCCCAGCCCATCGGGTAGAAGATCTGCTGGCCGCGCATCCGGTGGAAGCGAGCGGCGAGGTCCATGTGCGTGTACGAGAACACGTGACCGATGTGCAACGACCCCGACGCGGTCGGCGGTGGGGTGTCGATGCTGAAAACGCTGCCCGCGGCAAGGGCGGCGGCGCGATCGAACCGGTGGGTGCCGTCGCGCTCCCACCGTTCGGCCCATTTCGGCTCGAGACCTTCGAGGGCGGGCTTGTCGGGGATTGCAGCGGTCATCGCGGTGCTCCGGTTCGGTATGCGCGGCACCGTGTCGATGGGGAGGTGCCTGGTTGTGTGCGTGCAGTTTACTCGGTCGTGTTGCCCGCGGTCGTGCCGCTTCGGCGTCATACTGAGGAGATGGTCGGGGCCCGTCGACGGTGGGGGCTTCCGCGCTGGACCGTGCGGGCGAGAATCCTCGCCGCCATTCTTCTCGTGATGGTCGTCGGGCTGGGGGTGACGGGGAGCGTGAGCTATCTCGTGCAGCGCGACCAGGTCGCGCGAGACATCGACGCGGAACTGCGGCGACAAGTGGATGCCGCGCGCGGGGTGGTCGACTCCGGCGAGGTCGAGTCGGCACGCGACGCTCTCGTGCGCGTCCTCGCCCTCGTTCCCGCGCCGCAGAACGGTTCCGTTCTCGGGATCGTCGACGGTCGGCCGGCGCTCGTGCCGGGCACGGCGGTGGCGTTCTCGCTCGACGACTCCCGACTCGTCGAACGGGTCGTCCGCGAAGTCTCCGACGGTTCGGCGCGCATCGGCACGGCGCTCCTCGACGGGGTCGAAATCCGCTACGTCGCGGTTCCCGTGGTCGTCGCGGGCGCATCCGATATGGGCGTCTACGTGGTGGCGGTCGACGTCGCGCGAGAGCTCGCGCCGATGAATCGCGGGTTCGTGATCTTTTCGGTCGTCGCCGGCGCGACCCTGCTCGCCGTCGCCCTCGCCGGATGGCTCGTCGCGGGGCGCCTGCTTCGCCCCGTGCGGCAGCTGAGCGACACCGCGGCGCGCATCACCGCGAGCGATCTGCGTGAGCGCATCCCGGTCGACGGCAACGATGACATCTCGCGGCTCACCGAAACCGTCAACGAGATGCTCGACCGGCTCGACGTCGCTCTGCGCAACCAGCGGGAACTGCTCGACGACGTGCGCCACGAGTTGCGCACCCCGCTCACCGTGATCCGCGGGCATCTCGAACTCGTCGACATCGCCGATCCCGCCGACGTGCGCAGCACCGTCGAGCTCGCGATCGACGAACTTCAGCGCATGGGGGGCCTCGTCGACGGGCTCACGGAGCTCGCCGCGGTGCGCGCCACGATCCCGGAGCTCCAGCCGACTGATCTCGGCAAGTTGACGCGTGACGTCGCGGCACTCGCGAGCGTCATCCCGGGCCACACGTGGGAGGCGACCGAGATCGCCGAGGGGAGCGTGTCGCTGGATCGCGCGCTCATCACGCAAGCCTGGCTGCAGCTCGCCGACAATGCGGCGAAGTACGCGCCGCACGGCACTCCGATCGAGATCGGCAGCCGGCTCGCCGATGGGTACGCGCTCCTCTGGGTGCGCGACTACGGTCCGGGCATTCGGGCCGGCCAGGAACGCCGTGTCTTCGAACGCTTCGCGCGCGCGACCGACGGCTCGGCGGGCGGTTCCGGCCTCGGGCTCGCGATCGTCGAGAGAATCGCCCGGGCACATGAGGGAAGCGCGCACGTCGAATCGCCGGGAGACGGGGCGCGGTTCGTGATCAGCATTCCGACGGAGGGGACCGCGTGACACACGTATTGATCGTCGATGACGAAGAACGCATCGTGTCGTTCGTGCATCGAGGCCTGACCGCAGCGGGGTATGTGACGAGTTCGACGGGGTTGGGGCTCGAAGCGATCGAGATGGTGCGTGAGGGGAACATCGATCTGGTCCTGCTCGACATCGGGCTGCCCGACATCAGCGGGTTCGAGGTGCTGTCCCGGTTGCGAGCCGAGGGGTCGACGGTTCCCGTGATCGCGCTGACGGCGCGGGACACGGCGCGTGATGTCGTCGCGGGACTCGACGGTGGCGCGGATGACTACATCCCGAAGCCGTTCACGTTCGATGAGCTGCTCGCCCGTATCCGCGCCCGCATCCGGGACCGGGAGCGGGCGGTGCCCACCCGGCTCGAGCATGGGGATCTCGTGCTCGACCTGCTCGAGAGGACGGCGACGGTCGGCGATCATCACATCGAACTCTCGACGCGGGAGTTCACGCTCGCCGAAGAGTTGATGCGGCATGCGGGGCAGGTGCTCAGCAGGGAACAGCTGCTGAGCCGCGTCTGGGGCTATGACTTCGACCCCGGGTCGAATGTCGTCGACGTCTATGTGCGCTATCTGCGCTCCAAGATCGGACCCGAGCGCATCGAGACCGTGCGCGGCGCCGGGTACCGGCTGGTGTGACGCTGCTGGCGTAACCCTACGGCTTGCCGTGCCCGGGCGGGTTGCCGCCGTTACCGGCTGTTCCGGTCAAGCCGGGGCTGCTGTCGCTGTTACCTGGGCTGGCCGGCTGACCGCTCGGTTCGGGTTCGGGTTCGGGTTCGGGCTCGGGCTGGACGGTCTCGGCGGGTGCGGGAGCCACCACCGTCGTCGAGCCACCGGTTGCCCCACCGGTCGAGCTGCCGGCGGCACTCGAGGATGTCGTGGACGGTTCCGCATCGGCGCCGACGTGCTCGGTCTCGTCGAGAGCCGTCGCGTCGGTCGGTTGACCCTCGGTCGTGATCGGGCCATCGAGGAGCACCGCCCCGGCTCGGTCGAGTGGCACGATTTGGCTCGCAAGAGCGGCGATCGTGGCGACGGCGACAAACGTCGACAGCGCGACGACCACTGCGGATGCGCGGGGGATACGCATGGCCCTATCATCCCCCCGGTCTCTCCTCAGGTCGACCCCCGGTTCGGGGGAGCCGGTCAGCGGCATTCGCCCGACATCTCGATGAGGGCGTCGGGTGGCCGACCGTAGATCGACTCGCCGCTGCCATCGGCGGTGTAGCCCAGCCCGATCGCCCACGCGGTCGCCCACGGCTCCTCGCCCCCGGCGGCGAACTCGGAGTCGAAGAACAGGGTGTTGCAGTCCGGACGAGCCAGGATGGCGTGGCCGACCTCGTGGACGACGAGCGACTGCACTCCCGACCCCGGCCACATCGCGGCGACGCTGTCCGACAGGGTGACGGTCGCGTAACCGCCGTCGGCCGAGAACCAGTAGCTCGTTCCGCCGTAGCTGCCGCCCGTGCCGTAGCCGTTCACCGTCACGGCCCAGTCGAAGTCGAGCAGCACACCGCCGGCGAACGAGCGCGCGAACGCCTGCACGGCGAGGCGGCGGTCGAGGAGCGGCCCTGCCTTCTCCGCGATCTCCTCGGCGTGCGACGCTTCGAGGGCGTGGGCGGCGTCGAGGTAGCTGACGAGGTACTCGGCGATGGAACCCTCCACGGCGGCGTCGAGGTCGGTGGTCGCGTCGCGGAAGGCGATGTGCGGGGCGTTCTCGGCGTCGAAGTTTGCCGCCTCGACGGCGGGCGCGGTGGCCTGGGTGGCGGAGATGAGCTCCGCGAGAGCCTCGGTCACCGGCTCGTCACCGTCGTCCACCTGCCCGGCTGCCGTCCGGAGGTCGGCGGCGAGCGCGCGGAGCTGCTGGGTGTCGAGCGGCTCGGGAACGGTGCCGAGCAGACTTTCCGCGTCGCCGAGCGACTCCGCCGCGACATCCCGCTCGGTCGTCACCGCGGCGACGGCGTCGACGGCGAGCAGCGGGTCGGCCGCGATGGCGAGCACCTCATCGGCCTCCGCCACGACCGCTTCCGACGTTTCGACGGCATCCGTCAGGTCGGTCGCGGCCGCCTGGTACTCGGCGACGGCACTCTGCCGGTCGACGACCGAGAGGGCAACCAGCACGCCGACGACGACGAGGGTGACGAGCAGCAAGGCACCAGCGATCAGCCCGATGAGAAGCGATCGACGCATCTTTCGACCCTAACCGCCGGCCGCGTTCAGCTGCGAGGCGTGCTCAGCCCTGCCAGTTGACGTCTTCGTAGACGACGTGGTGGCTGACGTGCTCCCCGTCGGCACCGACGAGGGTGATCGTGACATCGAGGTACTGGTCGTGGTTGCACGGGAAGAGGTGCTCGTCGGTCAGGTCGTCGTTGCTTCCCGCATTCGCGTTCGGGAACCGCATGTAGTCGTCGTCCTTCGCGTCATCGTCGCTCGGCGTGTACCAGGCTTCGACGGCGTTCGCGGCGGTCCACGAGAAGGTGATCTCGGGCTTGTCCTGCTCGCCCGTCGGGTCGCACTCGACCGTGAGGTCGGCGGAGAAGTCGGTGAACCGCGTCGAGTCGTCGACGGGCGCCTGGGTCTCGTCCGGGTCATCGGCGGTGTTCGTCGGGGTGGGCGACTCGCTCGACGTGAGGGTCGGAGTCGGCGTCTCGCCGGCACCCGGGCCGGCGCTGCCACGGCCGATGAGCAGAAACACGATCGCCACGACGGCCAGCAGCAGCACGGCCGCGGCGATCCCGAGGATCAGGAGGATGCGGTTGCGCCCGTCCGCGGGCGGCGTGCCGGGGTCGGAGGTGGAGAGCGGTTCCGTTGTCATGGTGATTCCTCAGCCGCTCAGTACTCGTCGCCGTTGTTCGTCAC
This sequence comes from uncultured Pseudolysinimonas sp., assembly GCA_965653335.1. Lineage (GTDB taxonomy): Bacteria > Actinomycetota > Actinomycetes > Actinomycetales > Microbacteriaceae > Pseudolysinimonas_A. Next base: position 370 of record CBFGZU010000048.1, on the reverse strand, counting down.
CGTGAACGTCTTGCTCACGTGCTGCCCGTTGGTGCCGACGACGGTAAGCGTGAACTTCGCCGTCGCCGCCCCACACGGGTACTCGACCTTGGCGCCTCCGCCATAGACATCTCCCTGGTTGCCGCTGATCGGCATGGGGAACGCTTGGGCATCCGCCGCGTCGCCCTCGCCAAAGAGGAACCATACCGAGGACGCATTTTTCGCGGTGTAGTTGAACGCGATTCCGGGGGTCGTGTAGCCAGGCGGGTTGGTGCTGTTGCACGACACCGTCTGACCTTGGCTAAATGAGGCGAAACCAGGGGAGGTGTCCGGCGCGGGCGGCGGATCGGCGGTCGGCGTGGGAGTCGGGGTGGGTGTTGCCTCCGGGGTG
>CBFGZU010000047.1:0-14670 GCA_965653335.1 uncultured Pseudolysinimonas sp. | reverse complement strand
TTCGAGACGTTCCTGCAGACCAAGTACGTCGGCCAGAAGCGCTTCAGCCTCGAGGGCGGCGAGTCGACGATCGCGTTGCTCGACGAGATCCTTCAGGGCGCCGCCGAGGCGGGCCTCGAGGAGGTCGCCATCGGCATGGCTCACCGCGGCCGGCTGAACGTGCTCACCAACATCGCGGGCAAGACCTACGGGCAGATCTTCCGCGAGTTCGAGGGCACGCAAGACCCGAAGACCGTGCAGGGCTCGGGCGACGTCAAGTACCACCTCGGCACCGAGGGCACCTTCACGTCGATGACGGGCAAGGACGTCGCGGTGTATCTCGCCGCGAACCCGTCGCACCTGGAAGCGGTCGACGGGGTGCTCGAAGGCATTGTGCGCGCCAAGCAGGACCGGAGCGCGCCGGGCACCTTCAACGTGCTTCCGCTGCTCGTGCACGGCGACGCGTCAATGGCCGGCCAGGGCATTGTGATGGAGCAGCTGCAGATGTCGCAACTGCGGGCGTACAAGACCGGCGGCACCATCCATGTCGTCATCAACAACCAGGTGGGCTTCACCACGCCGCCGTCGGAGGCTCGCAGCTCGGTCTACTCCTCGGACGTCGCCAAGACCATTCAGGCGCCGATCTTCCATGTCAACGGTGACGACCCCGAAGCCGTCGTGCGCGTCGCGGAGCACGCCTTCGCGTACCGGCAGAAGTTCAAGAAGGATGTCGTCGTCGACCTCATCTGCTACCGCCGCCGCGGGCACAACGAAGGCGACGACCCGTCGATGACGCAGCCGCTCATGACGACGCTCATCGAAGCCAAGCGCAGCGTCCGCAACCTGTACACCGAGGCCCTCGTCGGTCGAGGCGACATCACGCAGGAAGAGTTCGAAGCAGCGCACAAGGACTTCCAGGAGCGTCTCGAGCGCGCGTTCGCCGAAACGCATGCCGCGCAGACCGGAACGATCCCGGTCGTCACGACCGACAGTCAGCCGGTCGCCGACCTGGAGCGTCCCGACGCCCAGCAGGATGACAGCGCGGGCGAACCCGCGACCACCGGAATTCCCCAGTCGCTCGTCGAGCAGATCGGCGACGCACACGGCAACCTGCCGGAGGGGTTCACGATCCACCCGAAATTGCGGCAGCTGCTCAACAAACGCACGGAGATGAGCCGCAACGGTCTCATCGACTGGGGCTTCGGCGAACTGCTCGCCCTCGGCTCGCTGCTCACGGAGGGCACGCCCGTGCGCCTCGTCGGTCAGGACGCCCGTCGCGGCACCTTCGTGTCGCGGCACGCCGTATTCCACGACCGCGAGAACGGGCAGGAGTGGCTGCCGCTCGCGAACCTGTCGGAGGGCCAGGCGAAGTTCTGGATCTACGACTCGCTCCTGTCGGAGTTCGCGGCGCTCGGGTTCGAGTACGGGTACTCGGTCGAGCGACCCGACGCCCTCGTGCTCTGGGAGGCCCAGTTCGGCGACTTCGTCGACGGCGCCCAGACCATCATCGACACGTTCATCTCGAGCGCCGAGCAGAAGTGGGGTCAGCGCTCATCCGTCGTCTTGCTGCTGCCGCACGGGTACGAAGGTCAGGGGCCCGACCACTCGTCAGCGCGCATCGAACGCTTCCTGCAGCTCGCGGCCGAAGACAACATGACGATCGCCCGCCCGTCGACGCCGGCATCGTACTTCCACCTGCTGCGCCGTCAGGCTTACGCCCGCCCCCGTCGCCCCCTCATCGTGTTCACCCCGAAGTCGATGCTGCGCCTCCGCGGTGCGACGAGCGACGTGGCCGACTTCACCTCCGGCCGGTTCGAGCCCGTGTTCGATGACGCACGGATCAGCGACCCGGGCCAGGTGAAGCGCGTGCTGCTGCACGCCGGAAAGCTGCACTACGACCTGCTCGCCGAGATCGAGAAGCGGGATGACGCCGACGCCTTCGCGCTCGTGCGTCTCGAGCAGTACTACCCGCTGCCCATGGAGGGCATCGACGCCGCTCTCGCGAAGTACCCGAACGCCGAGATCGTCTGGGTGCAGGAGGAACCGGAGAACCAGGGTGCCTGGCCGTTCATGCTCATGGAGCTCGCCCCCCGGTTGCCGCTCGGCCGCACCATCCGAGTGGTGTCGCGTCCCGCTTCGGCGGCGACCGCGACCGGCTCTTCGAAGCGGTCCGCCGCGGAGCAGACCGACCTCCTCAGCCGGGCGTTCGCCCTCTAGCCCGAGCCCACCCCGCGAGCGCGACCCGTACCGTCGAGCGTCGCCGCGATCCGGTGCGCGTTCGCGGATTGGGGTAGCGCTCGCGGCGTAGGGTTCAGCCGAGGATGCCGAGAATGGCGGCGCGCAGCTCGTCGGGAGCCTTCTCTTGGCAGGCCTTCTGCATCTTGAGCGTCAAGGTGAGCCCCACGAGGTGCTCACCGGTGCAGTCGTCGCAGTTCTCGAGGTGGTCGGTGATGTCCCGGAAGTCCTGCTCGCTCAACTCGCGGTGCAAGTACTCTTCCAGTTCGGCCTTGGCCTTGTCGCAGCCGCAGTCGGTCATGTCGCGCTCCTGGTGGTGGGAGCCGGAACGATGATGCCGCGCTCGCGTGCGTAGTCGGCGAGCAGATCACGCAGGAGTCGACGGCCGCGGTGCAGCCGACTCATCACGGTTCCGACGGGGGTTTTCATGATGTCGGCGATCTCCTGGTAGGAGAAGCCTTCGACATCGGCGAGGTAGACGGCCAGGCGGAAGTCTTCGGGAATCGACTGCAGAGCCGCCTTGACGTCACTGTCGGGCAGATGGTCGATCGCCTCGGCTTCCGCCGACCGCGTCGAACGACCCTGGGTGAGCGACTCGGCGCCGCCGAGCTGCCAATCCTCGAGATCGTCGATGGTGCCCTGGTACGGGCCCCGCTGATTCTTGCGATAACTGTTGATGAACGTGTTGGTGAGGATGCGGTACAGCCACGCCTTGAGGTTGGTGCCTTGCGTGAACGACCCGAAAGCGGCGTACGCCTTCACGTATGTCTCTTGCACGAGATCTCCGGCATCCGCGGGGTTGCGGGTCATGCGGAGCGCCGCCGCGTACAGCTGGTCCATGAAGACCAGCGCCTGGTCTTCGAACAGCCGCCGAAGCTCGGGCGTCGGCCGGTCGGACGTGGTGTCGCTCATCGCCGTCGAGTCTAGTTCTGCCGGGAACTGCCGGGCCGTGCGCACGGGGGCACGTTCGAGAAGGGCGGTGGGCATACCCTAGACAACCGATGGCTGACTCGACCTATTCCGCGGGCTGGGCGGCGCCCGTGGCGACCGCTCCGCTGGACGCGCGCCTCACCATTCCGGGCTCGAAGAGCCTCACCAACCGCGAACTCGTGCTGTCGGCGCTCGCGTCGGGCCCGTCCACGCTGCACGCGCCGCTCGCCGCGCGCGACACCCAGCTCATGGCGGATGCCCTCCGCTCCCTCGGGACGACGATCGACGCCTCCACGGCGGATGTCTGGCGCGTGACGCCGGGACGTCTGCGCGGCGACACCGTGCTCGATGCCGGGCTCGCCGGCACGGTGATGCGTTTCATCCCGCCACTCGCCGCGCTCGCCGACGGCCCGGTGACGATCGACGGCGACGAGCACGCCCGCAAGCGCCCGATGCGCACGACGATCGACGCCCTCCGTGCCCTCGGGGTCGCGGTGGATGACGAGGGTCGCGGGGGCCTGCCGTTCACGATCCACGGCACGGGCGAGGTCGAGGGCGGCGAACTCACGATCGACGCGTCGGCGTCGAGTCAATTCGTCTCCGGACTGCTGCTCGCCGCGCCGCGCTTCCGATCCGGCCTTGTGCTGCGCCACGCCGGGGAGCGCTTGCCGAGCCTGCCGCACATCGACATGACGATCGACACGCTCGCGCACCGCGGGGTCACGGTGTCGAGTCCCGAGTCAGCCACGTGGGTCGTCGCGCCCGGCCCAATCGCGGGGCGTGAGGTGCCCATCGAGCCCGACCTGTCGAACGCCGGCCCGTTCCTCGCCGCCGCGCTGCTCGCCGGCGGCCGCGTCACGATCGTCGGCTGGCCCGCGACGACGAACCAGGTGGGCGAGCTGTTCGCGACCCTGCTCCCCCGGTTCGGCGCCGCCGTGACGCGCAGCCCCGCGGGACTCACCGTGGACGGCGGCATCGGATGGCGGGGTGGCCGCAGGTGGGAGGGCGTCGACCTCGACCTCACGGAGGGCGGCGAGCTCGCCCCGACCTTCGCGGCCCTCGCGGCGCTCGCGTCGACGCCGTCGCGCATCACCGGCATCGGTCACCTGAGGGGCCACGAGACCGACCGGCTCGCGGCTCTCGCCGCCGAGATCACCGGCCTCGGCGGGCGCGTGACCGAACTCGATGACGGCCTCGCTTTCGAGCCCGCTCCCCTGCACGGCGGCCCCTGGCGCGTCTACGCCGACCACCGGATGGCGACGACCGGCACCCTCCTCGGTCTCGTCGTTCCCGGCGTCGTCGTCAACGACATCGCGACGACCGCGAAGACCCTGCCCGAGTTCACGGCGCTCTGGGAGCAGATCCGACAGTGAGCTGGCTGCCACCGGACACCGACGACGAAGGCTTCGACGCCTGGGACGAGTCCGACGCGCGAGTGCGCCCCAACCCGAAGGCGAACAAGCCGCGTACCAAGACCCGTCCGGAGCACGACGACGCGATCAACGCGCGCGTGCTCTCCGTCGACCGCGGGCGCTATACCGTTCTCGTCGACGAAAACGAACCCGACGAACGGGTCGTGACGGCGGCCCGCGCCCGGGATCTCCGCAAGCAGGCGATCGTCACCGGGGACCGCGTGGATGTCGTCGGCGATGCGAGCGGTGACCCCGGTTCCTTGGCCCGCATCGTGCGCATCCAGCCGCGCACGACGCTGCTGCGCCGCAGCGCCGACGACACCGACGAGGTCGAGCGCATCATCGTCGCCAATGCCGACCAGTTGCTCATCGTCGTCGCGGCCGCCAACCCCGAACCCCGACCGCGTCTCGTCGACCGCTACCTGGTCGCGGCGTACGACGCCGGAATCGCCCCGATCATGGTGATCACGAAGACCGACCTCGCCGACCCGGCGCCGTTCCTGCGCAACTTCGAGGCCCTCGACATCCCGATCATCCGCTCCGCGCAGGACGGCGGTGTCATCGCGGATTGGCCGCTCGCCGAACTCACCCCGCTGCTCGCCGGCCACACGACTGTCGCCGTCGGGCATTCGGGGGTCGGCAAGTCGACGCTCGTCAACGCACTCGTGCCCGGGACCGACCGCGCGGTCGGTGTCGTCAACGCCGTCACGGGGCGCGGTCGCCACACGTCGTCGTCGACGGTGTCGCTACGCGTCCCGACCGGCGGCTGGATCATCGACACCCCGGGGGTGCGATCCTTCGGCCTGGGCCACGTCGACACCGCCAACATCCTCACGTCGTTCGCCGACCTCGCCGCCGTCGCCGCCGGCTGCCCGCGCGGCTGCACCCACCTGCCCAACGCCCCCGACTGCGAGCTCAACGAGGCGGTCGCCGACGGCCGCCTCCCCGCCGCCCGCGTCGACTCCCTGCAGCGTCTGCTCGCTACGCTCGTCGGGTGACTTTCACTCTCGCCGACGACCTCGCGGTCGCGCTCGTGTTGGCCGCGGAGGCCGACCTCATCGCGATCGACCGCTACCGCGCGCAAGACCTCGACGTGCAGCTCAAGCCCGACCGTTCGCAGGTGACGGATGCCGACACCCGGGTCGAGCGGATCATCCGCGAGCACCTCGCCGACGCCCGCCCTGACGACGCCATCCTCGGCGAGGAGTTCGGCACCGACGGGACCTCGAACCGGCAGTGGATCATCGACCCGATCGACGGCACGAGCAATTTCGTGCGGGGCGTGCCGATCTGGGGGGCCCTCATCTCGCTCGTGATCGACGGGGTGCCGGAGGTGGGGGTGGTGAGCGCTCCCGCTCTCGGCCGGCGCTGGTGGGCGGCGACCGGCCACGGGGCGTGGTTACAGCAGGATGGCGGCGACCCGCGTCGGTTGCACGTGAGTGGCATCGCCGACCCCGCCGAAGCGACCCTGTCGTACAACAGCATCAAGCATTGGGACCAGTACGGCCGGCTCGACCAGCTGATCGCCCTGAGCCGCGAGGTCGGCCGCACCCGCGCCTTCGGCGACCTGTGGTCGTACATGCTGCTCGCCGAGGGGGCGATCGACATCGCCGGAGAGTTCGACGTCAAGCCGTGGGACATCGCGGCACTCGTGCCGATCGTGCGCGAAGCCGGGGGCCGCATCACGGATGCCGACGGCAACGACTCCCTGGACACCCTCTCGGTGATCGCCACCAACGGCCTGCTTCACGATTCCGTACTCGGCCACCTCGCCGCCGAGTGATTCCCTGGCGAGTCGCTTGGTGTAGCGAGTCGCTATGCTGGCGCGGTGATCTCGCGCCGCTCCCTTCCCCGCCGCGTCATCGTCGGTGTCGCCATCACCCTCGCCGCCGCCGCGCTCGCGGGATGCAGTCTGCTCGAGTCGGTCATCGGCGGCACCCCCGAGGGCGAGTCCGACGTCTTCACCCTGACGGTCGGAGACTGCCTCAACGACGTCGACGCTCCCGACCAGGTCACCTCCGTGCCGGTCGTCCCGTGCGACGAGCCCCACGATGTCGAAGTCTTCGCCCGCACCGACACCTCGAGCGCCAGTTTCCCCGGCGACCAGGCCCTGTTCGACGAACTCGACGCCTACTGCCAGGGCGACGTCTACACCGATTTCGTCGGAGTCCCCTACGCCGACTCGATGTACGGCACGAGCGGCTACGTGCCCACCCAGGGCAGCTGGGATGACGGCGACCGGGAGTTGCTGTGCACGATCGGCGACCCGAACGGTCAGACGACGGGTTCCCTCGCCGGCATCGGTCAGTAGCTGGAACTATCGGGGGGCGCTCAGCTCGGCCTCGTCGGCTCGCTCGAGCATCGCGCCGACCTCGGCGAGGAAGCGTGACCCCTGCGCGCCGTCGACGACGCGGTGATCGAACGAGAGGCTGAGCGTCATCACCCGGCGCAGGGCGATGGTGCCCTCGAACTCCCACGGCCGCAGCTGCGCCGCCCCGAGGGCGAGGATGCCCGACTCTCCCGGGTTGAGGATGGGCGTGCCCGCTTCGACGCCGAAGACGCCGATGTTGGTGATCGTGAAGGTGCCGCCGGCGAGCCGGTCGGGGCTGGCTTTGCCCGAGCGAGCCTCCGTCGTCAGGTCGGCGAGGGCGGCGGCGAGTTCGGCGAGCCCGAGGGCGGAGGCATCCTTGACGTTGGGCACCACGAGCCCGCGGTCGGTCGCCGCCGCGATGCCGAGGTTGACGTAGTCGTACCGCACGATCTCTTGCGACTCCTGCTCCCAGCGGGAGTTAAGTTCCGGATGCCCCGCGAGAGCGAGACAGACGGCGCGTGAGACGATCGCCAGGAGCGAGATCTTGACTCCGCCGGACGCGGTCAGCCGGGCCGCGAGGTCGAGAGCGGCGGTGGCGTCGATCGTGTGGAAGACGGTGACGTGCGGCGCGGTGAAGGCGCTCGCGACCATCGCGGCGGCGGTGTGCTTGCGCACCCCTCGAATCGGGATACGGGTGACCGGGCCCGCGTCGGCGAGACGACGTGCGGCGGCCTCGACATCGGCGCGGGTGATCAGGTCGCCGGGGCCGGTGCCCGAAACGGAGGTGAGCTCGATGCCGAGCTGGCGCGCGAGGTGCCGCACCGGGGGCGTCGAGCGGGGCCGTTCGGCCCGATGCGCGGCATCCCTCGGCGTCACGATCGCCCCGGTCGCCCCCGTCGTCAGAGTCGTCAGGGGCGGCGTCGTTCGTCGGGCGCGCCGCACCGGATGCCCGGCGTGCTCGGGCCGCGCGCCGTAGCCGACGAGATTCGGTTCGAGCGGATCCCCCTCGACCGGGTCGGTTGCGCCCCCGAGGGGGGTGACGGCGAAGGTGACGAGGGGGTCGCCGACGTTGACCGTCTCGCCGGGGTGGGCGTGGAGTGCCGCGACGACGCCCGAGTAGGGCGAGGGCAGTTCGACGAGCGCTTTCGCGGTTTCGATGTCGGCGATGATCTGGTTGAGCTCGACGGTGTCGCCTTCGGCGATGCGCCAGGCGACGATGTCGGATTCGGTGAGACCCTCGCCGAGGTCGGGCAACCGGAACTCGCGAAGCGTCATGACTGCTCCACCGCGGCGCGACCGAGAACGCGATCGACACCGTGCAGGATGCGGTCGAGGTCGGGGAGGTGATGTTTCTCGAGCTTCGCCGGCGGGTAGACGATGTCGTGGCCGGTGACGCGAATCGGCGCCGCCTCGAGGTAGGTGAAGCAGCGCTCGGTGATGGTCGCGGCGATTTCGGCGCCGAGACCCGCCGTCTGCGGCGCCTCATGTGCGACGACGAGTCGTCCCGTGCGCCGCACCGACTCTTCGATCACGGAGAAGTCGATGGGCGATAGAGACCGCAGATCGATGACCTCGATCGAGATGCCCTCGTCGTCCGCGGCGGTTGCGGCGTCGAGCGCGGTCGGCACGAGAGAGCCGAAGGTGACGAGAGTCACCTGGTCGCCGGCACGCGCCACCCGCGCGGCCCCCATCGGCAGGTCACTCGCATCCTCGTCGACCTCGCCCTTGAGGTGGTAGCGGCGCTTCGGTTCGAAGAAGATGACGGGGTCGTCGCACGCGATGGCTTGACGCAGCAGGGTGTGGGCGTCTTGAGGCGTCGCAGGGCTGACGACCCGGATCCCCGGGGTGTGGGCGAAGTAGGCCTCGGGGGAGTCGGAGTGGTGTTCGGCAGAGCCGATACCGCCTCCGACGGGGATGCGGATGGTGATCGGGAGGGTCACGGCGCCGCGCGTGCGGGCGTGCATGCGGGCGAGCTGGGAGACGATCTGGTCGAACGCGGGGTAGACGAAGCCGTCGAACTGGATCTCGCACACCGGCCGGTAGCCGCGGTAGGCCAGGCCGATCGCGGTGCCGATGATCGCGGACTCCGCGAGCGGGGTGTCGATGACCCGGTCGGGGCCGAACTCCGCTTGCAGTCCGTCCGTGATGCGATACACGCCACCGAGCCGGCCGATGTCTTCGCCCATGATCACGACCTTCGGGTCGCCGGCGAGGGCCCGATGCAGGCCGCGGTTGAGGGCCTTCCCCAGAGTGAGGGCGGCCATCAGGCAAACCCGGCGAGGTAGTCGGCGTACTCGGCACGCTGCCGCTCGATCGCCGGGTGCGGCTCGGCATAGACGTGGTCGAATATCGTGAGCGGATCCGGGTCGGTGAGGGCGAGGCATCCGGCGCGCAGGTCGGCTGCCGCGGCCGTGGCGGCGACCTGGATGCGCTCCTCCTCGTCGGTCGTCAGCACGCCTGTCGCGCGCAAGTGGCCGGCGAGGCGTGAGATCGGGTCGCGAGCACCCCAGGCGTCGATCTCGGCTTGGTCGCGGTAGCGCGTCGGGTCATCCGCCGTGGTGTGCGGGCCCATCCGGTAGGTGACGGCCTCGACGAAGGTCGGACCCTCCCCCGCGCGAGCCCGCGCGAGAGCCGCCCGGGTCACCGCCGACACGGCCAATACGTCGTTACCGTCGACCCGGATCGCCGGAATCCCGAACCCCCCGGCCCGATCCGCGAGATCAACCGTCGACTGCACCCGCACCGGCTCCGAGATCGCCCACTGGTTGTTCTGGCAGAAGAACACCACCGGCGCCAGGAACGACGCCGCGAAAACCATCGCCTCCGAGACATCCCCTTCGCTCATCGCTCCGTCGCCGAAGTAGGCGACCGCCACCGAATCCGCCCCGTCGAAGCGGACGCCCATCGCATACCCGACGGCGTGCACGGACTGCGCCCCGATGATCACTTGCGGCGACGCCATGCCCACGGCGTACGGGTCCCATCCCGACGCCGTCACACCGCGCCACACCCGCACCAGATCGACCAGCTCGACGCCTCGCGTGTACGCGACCGCATGCTCCCGATAGCTCGAGAACACGAAATCGTCCGGCCGCAATGCACGACCCGACCCGATCTGAGCGCCTTCCTGCCCCAGAAGCGGAGGCCACAAGGCCAGCTCGCCTTGACGCTGCAACGCCGTCGCCTCGGCGTCCAGCCGCCGCACGACCACCATGTCGCGGTAGAACCCCAGCAGATCGCTCCCGGTCAGCCCCTCGACCCACGGGTCGAACTCCGGCGAGGGCACACGCACACCGTGTTCATCCAGGAGCTGTACGAACACGCGGTCCCCGCCCATCGATCCGGCTGGCGCCCAGCACGCCGCGCGAAAATCCTAGCCCGCCGCGCCGCGCGTCGACCCTCAGCGCCCGGCCGGCCAGTCCCGCGCAGGCGGGCCGACGTAGAGCTGCTGGGGGCGGCCGATCTTCGTCGCGGGGTCGGTCGCGGCTTCGCGCCAATGGGCGATCCAGCCCGGCAGGCGGCCGATCGCGAACAACACCGTGAAGGTGCGCGCGGGGAAGCCCATCGCCTTGTAGATGACGCCGGTGTAGAAGTCGACGTTCGGGTAGAGCTTGCGCTGGATGAAGTAGTCGTCGGCGAGCGCCGCCTCTTCGAGCTCTTTCGCGATGTCGAGCAGCGGGTCGTTGACCCCGAGGTCGGCGAGCACCTCGTCGGCGCTCTCCTTGACGAGTTTCGCGCGCGGGTCGAAGTTCTTGTAGACGCGGTGCCCGAAGCCCATGAGCTTCACCCCGTCTTCTTTGTTCTTGACGCGTTCGACGAACTTCTGCACGCTCTCGCCGGATTCGTGGATCTGGCTCAGCATCGTCAGCACGGCTTCGTTGGCCCCACCGTGGAGAGGCCCGTAGAGGGCGTTGATGCCCGCCGAGATCGACGCGAAGATGTTGGCCTCGGTCGATCCGACGAGCCGGACGGTCGACGTCGACGCGTTCTGTTCGTGGTCTTCGTGCAGGATGAGCAGGCGCTCGAGCGCGTTCACCAGAACGGGGTTGATCTCGTAGCGCTCGGCCAGGTTGCCGAAGTTGAGCTTGAGGAAGTTCTCGACGAACGACAGCGAGTTGTCGGGGTAGAGGAAGGCCTGGCCCAGCGACTTCTTGTGGGCATAGGCGGCGATGACCGGCAGCTTCGCGAGCAGCCGCACGGTGTTGACCTCGACCATCTCGGGGTTGTGCGGGTCGAGCGAGTCCTCGTAGTAGGTCGAGAGCGCCGAGACGGCCGACGAGAGCACCGACATCGGATGCGCGGTGTGCGGCAGCGCCGAGAAGAACGTCTTGAGGTCTTCGTGCAGCAGTGTGTGGCGCCGGATGTCGTCTTCGAACTCCGCGAGTTCGGACTGCGTCGGCAGTTCGCCGTAGATCAGCAGCCACGCCGTCTCGAGATAGGTCGAGTTGCGGGCGAGGTCTTCGATCGCGTAGCCGCGATAGCGCAGGATGCCAGCATCGCCGTCGATGTAGGTGATGGCGCTCTTCGTCGACGCGGTATTCACGAAGCCCTGGTCGAGCGTCGTGAGCCCTGTCGAACTCGTGAACGTCGAGATGTCGACGCTGTCGCGGCCGACCACAGCTCGCCGAACCGGGAATTCAGCGGTCGTGTCGCCGTACGAGAACGTGGCGGTGTCGGGGGTGTCGGTATCGCTCACCCTTACAGCCTAGGGGCCGCCCACGGGCATCCTGGAGACCCCCAAGAAAGCACCGCTTCAGTTGGAGGAAGGCGCCAAGCGGGCGACCGCGGCGGCGATGCGCTCATCGGTCGCGGTCAGCGAAATGCGCACGTGGTCGCGGCCCGCCTCGCCATAGAAGACACCGGGAGTCACGAGGATGCCGCGGTCGGCGAGTGCGCTCACCGTCGCCCAGCAGTCCTCCCCTCGGGTGGCCCAGAGGTACAGCCCCGCGCGACTCTCGTCGACCCGGAAACCCGCGGTCGCAAGAGCTGCGGCGAGCCGGTCGCGGCGTGCGCCGTACACCGACTTCTGACTCCTCACGTGGGCGTCATCGCCGAGCGCGACAGCCATCGCGTGCTGCACGGGGGCCGGCGGGATGAGGCCGGCGTGCTTGCGCGCCTCGAGGATCTCGCCGACGAGGTCGCTGCAGCCCGCGACGAACCCGGCGCGGTATCCCGCGAGGTTGGAACGCTTCGAGAGCGAATGCACGGCGAGCGTCAGTCGCCGTGAGCCCTGCGTCACCTCCGGGTCGAGGATCGACGGGGTCGGGGCGTCGCTCTCCCAGTTGAGCTCGGTGTAGCACTCGTCGCTCGCGATGACCGCCCCGAGTTCGCGAGCACGCACCACCGCTCGACGCAAGTACTCATGATCGTGAACGCGACCGTCGGGGTTGCCGGGGCTGTTGAGCCACACCAGTCGCGTGTTCGAGGGCCACTCGCCGGGCTCGTCGGAGCGCACCACGTCGGCGCCGGCGATGCGCGCACCGACCTCGTAGGTGGGATAGGCGACCGTGGGAAACACGACGACATCCCCCGGCCCCAAACCGAGAAGCGTCGGGAGGGTCGCGATGAACTCTTTCGACCCGATCGTCGGGATCGTGTTCGGCACGTCGATCTCGACTCCGCGCCGGGCATACCACCCGACGATCGCCTCACGCAGTTCGAGGCTTCCTTGCGTCTGCGGGTAGCCGGGGCTGTCGACCGCCGCCGCGAGGGCGTCACGGATGAGAACCGGCACCGGGTCGACCGGCGACCCGATGGCGAGGTCGACGACGCCGTCAGGATGCGCCGCCGCCGTCTCCCGGTAGGGAAGCAGCGCGTTCCAGGGGAAATCGGGAAGGTCGAGGGGCACGGTCTCAGTGCGCCTGCGGGGGCAGCGCGGCGACGATCGCGTGATCGCCCGGCACCACGCCGACCTTCGCGGCTCCACCCGGGGATCCGATCTCGGCGAAGAACTCGACGTTCGCGGTGTAGTAGTCGGCCCACTTGTCGGGCAGGTCGTCTTCGTAGTAGATCGCTTCGACCGGGCACACGGGCTCGCACGCGCCGCAGTCGACGCACTCGTCGGGCTGGATGTAGAGCATCCGGTCGCCCTCGTAAATGCAGTCGACCGGGCATTCGTCGATGCAGGCGCGGTCTTTGACATCCACGCACGGAAGGGCGATCACGTACGTCATGTACCCATCCTACGAAGAGTCGAGAGCCGCGGCTGTCACCCCGCCCCTTGCGCGACGGTGTAGTTCGCGGTCCAACCGGAGTCGGTCTTGCCGAGCAGCACGTTGACCGCGAACGCGTCCTTCGTATAGGTAAGAGTGCCGCCACTGTCGGTGACCTCGCCGGTGCCCACCGACGTGAAGCCCGCCGCTTCTAGCTGGGCGGCGATGGCGTCGGGCGCGGCCGGATCGGAGACGTTGATGAGCACGTTCCAGACCTTCCCCTCCGCCGCGGTGATCGCGGATCCGTTCACGACCTCGCCCTCGGCGAGGGGAACCTCGGCCGGGAAGTCCTCGGGAACGGTGTTGCCGCCGAGGTCGACGTCTCCCCCGGTCTGCTGCTCGATGATCCCCTCGACCGCCGCGCACCCCGTGAGCGCGGGAAGTCCGAGAAGCAGCACCGAGCCGAGCGCGACGACCGCGGCCATGCGGCTCCGCCCGATCACTGCTGCACCTGCACCTGGTAGTAGACGAACCAGCGACCCTCGTCGTCTTCGTCGGTGGCGATGATCACGACGAGATACTGCTCGTTCTCCCAGAAGACGCCGCTCTCGTTGCTGAAGCCCTCCTGCGCCAGCAGGTCGGCGGCCGACTTCGCCGTCGCCTCGTCGGCGGTGTAGATCGTGACCGTCCACGCCGTGCCTCCCGCGACCGACATGCTCGGGCCGACGTCGCCCTCGACGAGCGGGATGTCGTCGACCGGGAAGTCGGCGGGCAGCGAGCCCGACTCGAAGTCGACGTCGCCGTCGGTTCCGCCTTCGACCATCTCTTCGACGAGCTCCTCATCGACCTCGTCGGTGCCGTCGCCGGACCCGCTCGGTGCACTCGGAAGACCCGGGATGCCGAAGCATCCGCTGAGGGTGAGCGCGAGGGGAACGGCCCCGATCGCGAGCAACCAGGGACGGATTGTCGTGTTCAGCATGGGATGCTCCTCGCCTCGATAACCGGGATCGTAGCTCGACCCCGCATCATCACGACGTATCCGGCCCCGATCGCGGTTGACGCGCCGTTAGCCCTGCTTCTTCGACCGCGACAGGTTGCGCGCGCGCTGCGTCGCATCCAGCTCGACCTTGCGAATCCGCACGATCTCCGGCGTCACCTCGACGCACTCGTCTTCGCGAGCGAACTCGAGGCACTCCTCGAGCGTGAGCTTGCGGGTCGGGGTGAGCTTCTCGAAGTTGTCGGACGTGGAGGAGCGGATGTTGGTGAGCTGCTTCTCTTTCGTGATGTTCACGTCCATGTCGTCGGCGCGCGAGTTCTCTCCGATGACCATGCCCTCGTAGACCTCCTGCGTCGGCTCCACGAAGAACGACATGCGTTCCTGCAGCGCGACCATCGCGAACGGGGTCACGACTCCGGAGCGGTCGGCGACGATCGAGCCGTTGATGCGCGTCGTGATCGTGCCCGCCCACGGCTCGTAGCCGTGCGAGATGGCGTTCGCGATGCCGGTGCCGCGGGTGATCGTGAGGAACTCGGTGCGGAACCCGATGAGTCCCCGCGACGGCACGATGAACTCCATGCGCACCCAGCCCGTGCCGTGGTTCGTCATCGTGTCCATGCGGCCCTTGCGGGCGGCGAGCAGCTGGGTGATCGC
>CBFGZU010000046.1:0-14927 GCA_965653335.1 uncultured Pseudolysinimonas sp. | reverse complement strand
TCGAGCTCAAGGAGCGCAAGCACCGCATCGAGGATGCCGTTCGCAACGCGAAGGCGGCCGTCGAGGAGGGCATCGTCGCCGGTGGTGGCGTCGCGCTCATCCAGGCCGGCAAGACCGCGTTCGACAAGCTGAAGCTCACGGGTGACGAGGCGACGGGCGCGAACATCGTGCGCGTGGCGATCGACGCTCCGCTCAAGCAGATCGCGCTCAACTCGGGTCTCGAGCCCGGCGTTGTCGTCGACAAGGTGCGCCACCTCCCGGTCGGTCAGGGCCTCAACGCCGCGACCGGCGAGTACGTCGACATGCTCGCCGCGGGCATCAACGACCCGGTCAAGGTGACGCGTTCCGCGCTGCTCAACGCCGCATCGATCGCGGCGCTGTTCCTCACGACCGAGGCGGTTGTCGCCGACAAGCCCGAGAAGTCGCAGCCGCAAATGGGC
This sequence comes from uncultured Pseudolysinimonas sp., assembly GCA_965653335.1. GTDB lineage: Bacteria > Actinomycetota > Actinomycetes > Actinomycetales > Microbacteriaceae > Pseudolysinimonas_A. The sequence goes on along the minus strand of CBFGZU010000046.1, from coordinate 14,487 downwards.
GGCGACCCGACAGGCGGCATGGACTTCTAAGTCCTGCACCATCGCGCGACAGAAAGCGGGCGGCTCCCACAAGGAGCCGCCCGCTTTCTCGTGCCCGGACTCAGCGGGAGAAGAGCCGGGCGTTCTGCATCTCGATCTCGGCGTAGTGCTGGCCGGCCTGGGCGAGCCCGGCGTTGATCATCTGCAGGCTCTCCTCGACTCTGCGCTGTGTCGCCGTCCAGTCGGCGACGACCGCCTGGAAGGCGGCGGCGGCCTGGCCGGTCCACGAACTCTGGAGGTCGAGAAGGTGAGCGTGCAAGCCGCTCACGTCGGCCTGGATGCGACCCGCGGCCGCCTGAACGGATGTGGTCGCCGCGGCGACCGCATCGCTGTCGATCTGGTATCTCGTCATGCCGGAACGCTAGGGGCGTCCGGGGTCTCCTCGTGAGACGGATGAAGAGCCTGGGGAGGGATCGGCGGCGGCGTCGCTGGGGAGGAACGGCAGGCTCACCCGGAAGGTCGCGCCACCACCGGGCGTCTCGACGACCTCGACATGCCCGTCGTGGTTGGCGATGATCCCCGCGACGATCGCGAGACCGAGCCCCGAGCCCCCGGTATCGCGCGTGCGGGAGCTGTCGGCGCGCCAGAAGCGCTGGAAGATCTTCTCGCGTAGCTGCGGCGGGATGCCGTCGCCGTGGTCGACGATCGCGATGACGCCGTAACGCGCCGCGCGGTCGACATCCACGACGATCTCGATCGGCGAGTCGTCCTTCGTGAAGCGCAACGCGTTGCCCACGAGGTTGGTGACGACCTGGCGCACCTTATTCTCTTCGGCGAAGACGATGGGGCCGACGGGGGGCAGCGGCTCGGGTGCGGACGCCGGAGCGGCGGCTCCGCGCGGCGGGCGACGTCGCCGCAGCCGCGCGAGCGTGGCCCCCGCGAACGCGAACGCGCCGGCCTTGGCACCGGCTCGGCGGGCGGCGGGAGCCACGCCGGCAACGGCCGCGTCGGCTTCGGCCACGGGGTCGGGCGCGCCCGGCGTGCCGGCTGGTTCGGGCTCGGGTTCCTCGGGAACGACGACGGTGATGCGTCGCTCGGGCGCCGAGGCCGCGGCATCCAGTGCGGCGTCCTGCGCGATCGCCAGCAGGTCGACGGCGACCCGGGTGAGCGGTCGGGCCTCGTCGAGGCGTGCGAGCTCGAGAAGGTCCTCCACGAGGCCCCCCATCCGGATTGCCTCGCGTTCGATGCGGTCCATCGCCTGCGCGACGTCATCCGGTGTCTGCAACGCGCCCATGCGGTACAACTCGGCGTAGCCGCGCAGCGAGACGAGCGGGGTGCGGAGTTCGTGCGAGGCGTCACCGACGAACCGGCGCATCTGATCGACGGTGCGCGCGCGATCGGCGAAAGCCCGGTCGATGCGCGCGAGCATGGTGTTGAGAGATCGCGAGAGGCGGCCGACCTCGGTGTTCGGGGTCGCCCCGCCGAGACGCTGACTGTAGTCGCCCGCCGCGAACCGGGCCGCCGTGCGTTCGACGTCGCGCAGAGGCATGAACGCGCCGGTGACGAGCAGGTACGTCGCCATCGCGCCGAGCACGACGACCGCGAGGGCGAACAGCAGGAAGATCGCGGCATAACGGCCCAGCAGTGCGTTGGTGTCGCTCAGGTTGCGCCCGATCACGAGCGTCGCCTGGTCGGACCCCAGGCCCACCGCGTTGGGGTAGGCGACGACGCGCCACTCGATCGTCTGACTGGCATCGAGCAGTGTCACGGGCGTGCCCTCGAGTCGCACGACGTGGGACAGCGTCAGCGTGTCGAGCACGGGCCCGCTCTCGGCGACGTCCGCGTCGAGGTTGTGGGCGAGGAGCTCGCCGGATGCCGACACCGCCCCCGCGTAGACGATCGGGTAGTCCCGCACCTCGTCGAGGCTGAGACCGGTGTGCATGTCCTGACCCTGGGTCAGGATCACCCCGTCGACCCGTTCCACCAGGTAGGTGCGCAACACGGTCATCGTGCCCACTCCGGCGACGGTGAGACCGAGAGTGAGGAGGAAGACGGTGACGCCGGTGACCTTGGCGCGCAACGAGACGCCATTCCACCAGCGGTCAAATGATGCAGAGACGGGATTCGCCACGTGGGGCCCTCCCCGGGTTGCTGCGGCCACGGCCCTCGCGGGCCTAGACCTTGGCGGTCTTGAGCATGTACCCGAAGCCGCGCTTGGTCTGAATCATCGGCTCGCTCGAGTGCTGGTCGAGCTTACGTCGCAGGTAAGAGATGTAGCTCTCGACGATGCCCGCGTCGCCGTTGAAGTCGTACTCCCAGACGTGGTCGAGGATCTGCGCCTTGCTGAGCACCCGGTTGGGGTTGAGCATGAGGTAGCGCAACAGCTTGAACTCGGTGGGGGAGAGTTCGACTTGTTCGTCGCCGACGGTCACCTCATGCGTGTCCTGATCCATCGTGAGCTCGCCGGTGCGGATGATCGCATCCTCGTCGTCGTGCATGGTGCGACGCAGGATGGCTTTGAGTCGCGCGACGATCTCGTCGAGCGAGAACGGCTTGGTGACGTAGTCGTCGCCCCCGACGGTGAGGCCGGTGATCTTGTCTTCGGTGTCGTCTTTCGCGGTGAGGAAGAGGATGGGCGCGGTGTAACCGGATGCCCGGAGCCGTTTGGTGACGCCGAACCCGTTCATGTCGGGCAGCATGACGTCGAGGATGATGAGGTCGGGTTCCTCTTCGAGCACCGCCGAGATCGCCTGGGCGCCGTTGCCGACGGCGCGCACCGCGAAGCCCGCGAAGCGCAGGCTCGTGGTGAGCAGGTCGCGGATATTCGGTTCGTCATCGACGATAAGGATTCGAGGACCATCAGCCATGGGCCCCAGTTTCTGCGCGTTCGCTGGATGAATCCTGGGAATCAACGACGCGGACGATAGATCAGGTGCGTCACGAGGGTCGTCGCGCGCACCGAAACCTGCTCCCAGTACTGGGCGGGCACCCCCTCGAAGACCCGCTCGCCTCGCCCGGCGATCGTCGGCGTGACGTGCAGCCGCAGCTCGTCGACGAGACCCGCCGCGAGGTACTGGTTGAGCGTCGCCGGCCCGCCGGTGATCGAGACGTTGCGGTCACCGGCGGCCGCCCGCGCGCGATCGAGGGCCGCGTGGATGCCGTCGGTCACGAAGTGGAACGTCGTGCCGCCCTCCATCTCCACGGGTTCGCGCTCCCGGTGCGCGAGCACGAAGACGGGCCCGTGGTACGGCGGTTCGGGTCCCCACCAGCCGCTCCAGTCGAGGTCCCACTCGCCGCGGTCCGGCCCGAACATGTTGCGGCCCATGATGAAGGCGCCGGCATCCACGATCGCCGCCACTTCGTCGGCGTTCTCGGCAGCGTAGGGCTCGTCGAACATCCAGCCGTGCAGGGGTGCCTGGTCGAGGTCGCCGAACGGGTTCTCACGGGTCTGACCGACCCCGGATGCGTAGCCGTCCATCGTGACGGCGACGTCGCTGACGACGCGGGACATGGGAGCCTCCTTCAGGCTTCGAACTGATCGAAGAACGCCACGACATCGGCGGACCAGAGGTCCGGGGTCTCCCACGGGCCGAAATGGCCGCCGCGCGCGAACGTGGTGAAGCGTACGACGTTGAACCAACGTTCCGCCGATGAACGCGGTGCGGGCAGCAGGTCCTTCGGGAACTGCGCGACCGCCGTGGGTGTCGCGCAGTACGCCGTCTCGAGGGCGGAATGCGCATTGTCGAAGTAGTAGTTCACGCTCGAGCCGGCGGTGCGCGTGACCCAGTAGATCGTCAGCACGGTGCACAGTTCGTCGAGCGAGTACACGTCGAGCGCGTCGCCGTCGCTCCACGCCTGATACTTCTCCAGCAGCCAGGCGGCGAGGCCGGCCGGCGAGTCTTCGAGCGACACCGCGAGGGTCTGCGGCTTGGTGCGTTGCAGCCGCGCGTAGGCGCCTTCGGTCTGTTCCCAGGCGAGCAGCCGCGCCATCCATTCGCGGTCGACGTCGGTCGCGTCGGAGGTGACGAGGGCGCGTGGCCGGTGGAACGGGATGTCGCCGAGGTGCAGCCCGAGCACGCGGACGGGATGCCGCAGCGCGAGTTGCTCGCCGATCGTCGAGCCGATGTCGCCGCCGTGAACGCCGAAGCGGTCGTGACCGAGCGTCGTCATCAGCTTCACGAGAAGGTCGCCGGTGCGGGCCGGCCCCGCCGGGTCGGCGGGCCGACCGCTGAACCCGAAGCCGGGGATGCTCGGGATGACGAGCTCGAAACGTTCGGCGAGCAGCGGGATGGCCTTCTCGAAGCGAAAGAACCCGTCGGGCCAGCCGTGGATCAACAGCAACGGAGTCGCGCCCGGGGTGCCCGCTCGCACGGCGTGAATCGCGAGGCCGTCGACATCCACCATCACCTGATCGAGCCCGTTGAGCCGGGCTTCCTGCGTGCGCCAGTCGAATGGACCCGCCCAGTGCGCGAGCACCGTGTCGAGGGCGTCGGTCGAGGTGCCACGCTCCCAGCCGTGCTCGACGCGCGGCGGCCGACGAGTGCGGGTGAGTCGCTCCCGCAGGTCGTCGAGGTCGGCCTGCGCGACAGCGATCGTGAAGGGGGTGAAGGTCACGTGGACAGTATCCGCGCGATCCGCGCGCCAGCCGACATCTCCGAGGGGCGATTCGAGAGTGGCGGTGTCGTCGAGCGAGGACGGGTCGGCGTCGGGCGGCGTGTTGCCCGGCGAGTCGCGGCATCCGTCCCTGGAGGGCGACACGTGTCCGCCGAGGAGGCGCGACACCGGTCGGCCGGCAGGCTCACGCCGCCGCGAGGGTGTGGGCGTCGAGGATCGTGTAGCTATAGCCCTGCTCGGCGAGGAACCGCTGACGGTTCTGCGCGAAGTCCTGATCGACGGTGTCGCGGGCCACGAGGGTGTAGAACGACGCCGGGATGCCGCTCTGCTTGGGACGCAGCAGCCGGCCGAGACGCTGCGCCTCCTCCTGGCGCGACCCGAACGACCCGGACACCTGGATGGCGACGGTCGCCTCCGGCAGGTCGATCGAGAAGTTGGCGACCTTGCTCACGACGAGCACCTTCAGGCGGCCTTCGCGGAACTCCTCGTAGAGCCGCTCCCGCTCGGCGATCGGCGTCGAGCCGGTGAGCGCAGGCGCGTCGAGCACCTCGGCGAGTGTGTCGATCTGGTCGAGATACTGCCCGATGACGAGGATGCGCTCGCCTTCGTGCTTGGCGACGAGATCCTTCACGACTCGGAGCTTCGCCGGGGCCGTCGCGGCGAGCCGGTAGCGTTCGTCGTCCGCGGAGGCCGCGTACTCGAGCCGGTCGGACGGTGGCAGATCGATGCGCACCTCGAAACACGCGGCGGGCGAGATGTAGCCCTGGGCCTCGATCTCCTTCCACGGGGCGTCGAAGCGCTTCGGGCCGATGAGGCTGAAGACATCCGACTCCCGGCCGTCTTCGCGCACGAGCGTCGCCGTCAAGCCGAGGCGACGGCGGGCCTGCAGTTCGGCCGTGAGCTTGAACACGGGCGCGGGCAGGAGGTGCACCTCGTCGTAGACGATGAGGCCCCAGTCGAGCGCGTCGAGCAGCGCGAGGTGAGCGAACTCGCCCTTCCGTTTCGCGGTGAGGATCTGATACGTCGCGATCGTGACGGGCTTGATCTCTTTGCGCTCGCCGGAGTACTCGCCGATCTCGTCTTCGGTGAGGGTCGTGCGCTTGAGCAACTCGGTGCGCCACTGCCGCGCCGAGACGGTATTGGTGACGAGGATGAGGGTCGTCGAATCCGCCTGAGCCATCGCGCCCGCTCCGACGATCGTCTTGCCGGCACCGCACGGCAGCACGACGACGCCCGACCCTCCGTCGAAGAAGTTGTCGATCGCTTTCTGCTGATACCCGCGCATCGCCCAGTCGTCTTCGATGAGGTCGATCACGTGCGGGGTGCCGGGGGTGTACCCGGCGTGGTCTTCGGCGGGCCAGCCGAGTTTCAGCAGCTCTTGCTTGACCTGCCCGCGGGCCCACGGCTGCAGCGTCCACTCGGTGCTCGTGCGGCGGATGCCGAGCAGCGGGCCGACCTTGCCCGACCGGGTGATCTCGGCAAGCACCGCCGGGTCGGTGGTGGTGATGATGAGCTCGCCGTCGGCATCCCGGTCGATCACGAGTCGTCCGTACCGAGCCACCGTCTCGGTGATGTCGACGGCGACCGTCTGCGGAACGGGGAACTTCGCGAAGCGTTCGAGGGTCTCGAGCATCTGTTCCGCCGTGTGTCCGGCCGCCCGCGCATTCCACAGCCCGAGGCGCGTGATGCGGTAGGTGTGTACGTGCTCAGGGGCCCGCTCGAGTTCGGCGAACACCGCGAGTTCGTGCCGGGCGTCCTCGGCATCCGGATGCGCGACTTCGAGCAGAACGGTGCGATCGCTCTGCACGATCAGAGGCCCAGACATAACCCGCAAGCTTACGTCCCTTGCCTGTGCCCGGCCGACCCGGGGCGGCCCTGGTTACTCCGCTGAATGCGCGTTGCTCCGCCGGAAACGCGCGGCGCAATGCGCAGGATGCGGAGTAACGGTGATCAGGGGGCGTCGGCGACCGCGACGATCGAGGTCAGCGGGAGAGTGCGCTCGATGTCCGCCCGACGGTCGCGGGCCCGGAGGCGGCCGCCGGCGAGGGCGGCGGGCTCGAGCACGTACTCCGCGAGCGAATCGTCGGGCAGGCGCACGGTGACGGCCACGGTGACCTTGCCCTTGATCGCGAGTTCGAGCTGGCGCGCGAGCCACGCCCGGTCAGCCTCGTCGGGGGCGGCGTCGGCACTTTGTCGCATCCGCGAGATGAGCAGCGCGGCGGTGTCGTCGCGGACTGCCGAGCCCCCCGATGAGGCTCGGCGCTCCGCCCGCATGGCGACGATCTCGCCCTCAGCATCTTCGGCGACGACGGGGTACCGCGCGTCGAGCAGCGCCGTGTAGAGCAGCCCGACGTCGAAGCGCGTTGTGAGCCGCCGGCTGCCGTCGGCCTCGAGACCGAGCGGGGTGAGGGCCTGGTCGACGGCGAGCTGGCGCAGCAGCACCGCGTCGTCGGAGCGCACGTAGCTCCGCTTTCCACCGGACGGCTCCTCGACGGTCCCGACTCGCAGGGTGCCGAACCGGGCTGCGGTGTCGGCGATGAGGTACTCGAGCGGCTGAGGGATGCCGGTGAGCGACAGCGCGGTGAGGAATGCCCGCAGGCCGTCGGCCGTCTCGCCCGCGACGAACGCGCGGGTCAGCGAGACCGCGGTGATGCGGAAGGAGGACGCGACACCGCGTGCATCCGCTTCGGCCATCCCGCGCAGCCGCGTTTCGAGGTCGACGCGCAGCGGTCCCGGCGCGATCACGGTGAGGTCGTGCTGCAGATAGACCTGATCGACCTCAGGGGGGAATGACGGCGCCATCGCCTCGGCGGCGGCGGCCGGACCGTCGAGAAGCAGCCGCGAACCGGCTGTGCTCGGCGCGCCGGCACCCGTGATACCGAGCAGTTCGGCCTCCCGGGCGGCGGCCGCCGCACGCTCCCGTATCCAGGCGCCGCCCGCCGGGTAGAGCCAGCCGAGGTAGTCGAGCAGACCGTCGCCCCATGCGGCGTGGGCGCGAGAGCGCAGCAGGTCGCGCAGGTCGTCGGGCAGGCGGCTCAGCCATCCGGTCGCGAGCTCGGCCCAGCGGTCGATGCGGCGTCCCGCGAGCCAGGCCGTGAAGTGCTGGGTGGGCACCCACTCGGTGCCGGAAAGTACGGCGAGTCCCGCCCGAGCCGCGATGTCGAGCAGCAGTTCGACCTCCGACGCGTCGACCCCGGCGATTCCCGCGAGGCGGCGTGCGTCGGGGAGGGCGAGGCCACCGCGGGTCAGGCGCCGGGCGGGCGCATCGCGCAGTGCGAGCAGGGTCTCCGCGACCGCTCCGAGGGTGCCGAAGGCCCGGTCGGCCGCCCCCCGGTCGATGAAGCGTACGTCGGCTTCGCTCACCGGTTCGAGCACCGTGGGGGGCGACGATGACTCCAGGTCGCGCCCGGTCGGCAGGCCGAACGCCGGCCAGGCGCGCAACTGTTCGACGACGGCATCCCAGGGCGCGTACCGGCCCGACTCGGTGCCGAGCAGACCGGCGTCGAGCGCGGTCGCGATCCGCTCTCGCACGTCGCTGACCGGCACCTCGAGCCGTGCGCTCAGCTGCTCGGCGGTCGGGGCGCCGGCACTCTCGGCGAGTTCCCCGGCGACAGCGAGCAGCGCGAGAGTGCCGCGGTCGAGGCGCTCGAGTGCGGACTGAACCGAACCGCGGTCGAGCAGCGCCTCAGCGAGGTCGAAGAAGTCGTGGATGCCGGACTCGCGCACCTCGCGCTGCGTCACCAGGCGGGCGAGGGCGTCGTCGTCGAGCGCGCGCAGTCGAGCCGCGAGCGCGAGAGCCGAGCCGCTGGTCGCCATGACGAGGACGCTAGCTGCCGCCCCGGGCGAGCCGGCGGCGGCGCACGAGGCTGACGATCACGAAGACGAAGATGAGCGCGAACGCGAGCGTCAGGCCGATGAACGGAAGCACCGTGACCATGAGCCACACGCCTTCGCGGGTGTTGACGCCGCTCAGGTTGGCGACGATGGTGGCGAGGATCGCGACGATCGAGGTGCCCGCCGCCGCCGCGATCATGTTGCGCAGGATGCGTTCGATACGATTGAGGGGCACCGGGGTGTCATTCGCCACGGCACAAGGATAGAGGTCAGCCGCCATGCCCACCGGTCGGGTCAAGTTCTACGACGAAGACAAGGGATTCGGGTTCATCGCCTCCGACGATGGCACCGAGGTGTTCTTGCACGCCTCGGCACTGCCGGCGGGCACGAGCGTCAAGCCGGGTTCCCGCCTCGAGTTCGGTATCGCCGACGGCAAGAAGGGGGCGCAGGCCCTCTCGGTGCGGGTGCTCGAGACTCCGCCGACGCTGGGTCAGCGCAACCGGCGCAGCGCGGACGACATGGCGATCGTCGTGGAGGATCTCGTGAAGCTTCTCGACGGGATCGGCGCCGGCCTGCGGCGCGGGCGCTACCCCGATCGCACACACGGCGCGAAGATCGCGGCCGTGCTGCGCCGGGTCGCCGACGACCTCGACGCCTGATGCGCGACCAGGAAACGGTCGCGAGAGCTGCGCTCGCCGAGATCAGTCCGGCGGGGACCGTCGGGGATCTGCTCGACCGCTCGGTCTTGGATGACGGCACCTCGACGCTTCGTTTCGCGTCGACGCTCTCGGGCTACCCCGGATGGCACTGGTCGGTGAGTGTCGCCGAGGTCACCGGCGAGGAGCCGACAGTGATGGAGGCGGAGCTCATGCCCGGCGAGGGTGCGCTGATCGCGCCGGACTGGGTGCCGTGGGCCGAGCGACTCGAGGACTACCGCGCCGCGCAGGCGACGATCGCCGCGGAAGGTGGCGCGGTCGACGACGATGTGGATGACCTCGATGACGCCGACGAGGAAGACCCCGATGTGGACGACCTTGATGACGAGATCGACATCGAGTTCGGCGAACTACTCGGCGTGCCGCCGGGACGTGTAGACGAGCAGGATGAGGCCGAGGCCGAATCCGACGACGACGGTCCAGAGAACCCAGACGCGGCCTGACTCCTCCAACTGGCGGAGCAGGATGAGCATCACGCCGAGGGCGATGATCCACAGCACGAGCCCGACGAGCACGACCTTGCGGTCGTCGGTCTTCACGGGCGCCGGATCGGGTCGCCGTTCGGAGTCTCTGATGAACAGCCGCATGGTCAGCCCGCCACCGCCGGGGTGCGCTCGAGCACCCAGTCGATCGACGCGATGAGGGCTCGCACGTCATCCGGGTCGATGGCCGTGAACGTCGCGACCCGCAGCTGGTTGCGGCCGAGCTTGCGGTACGGCTCGGTGTCGACGATGCCGTTCTGTCGCAACGTCGCCGCGATCGCGGCGGCGTCGATGTCGTCGTCGAAGTCGATCGTCGCGACGACTTGCGAGCGGTCGGCCGGGTCGGAGACGAAGGGGGCCGCAAAGGATGCCGCATCCGCCCAGTCGTACAGCAGACCCGACGATTCTCGCGTGCGGGCGTCCGCCCACGAGAGGCCGCCGTTGCCGTTGATCCAATCGAGTTGGTTCTCCAGCAACAGCAAGGTCGCGATCGCGGGAGTGTTAAGGGTCTGGTCGAGGCGGCTGTTGTCGAGGGCGTTCTTGAGGCTGAGGATCTCGGGGATCCAGCGGTCGCTCGCCGCGATGCGTTCGATGCGCTCGATCGCCGCCGGGGAGACGAGGGCGAACCATAGGCCGCCGTCGCTCGCGAGGTTCTTCTGCGGCGCGAAGTAGTAGACATCCGCTTCGGCTGCGTCGAAGAGCACCCCACCCGCCGCGCTCGTCGCGTCGATCACGGTGAGCGCACCCGGGTCGCCGTGCACGCGGGCGACGGGCGCCATGACACCGGTGGACGTCTCGTTGTGGGTCCAGGCGTACACGTCGATGCCGGAGAGCACTTCGACGTCGGCGCGCTGACCCGCCGGGGCCTGAATGACGTGGGGCTTGTCGAGGAACGGGGCGGCAGCGGCGGCGGCGAATTTCGCGCCGAATTCGCCGAAGGCGAGATTCTCGCTGCGCTGGGAGATGAGCGAGAAGGCGGCCATGTCCCAGAAGGCGGTCGAGCCCCCGTTGCCGAGCAGGACCTCGTAGCCGTTGGGTGCCGAGAAGAGCTCCGCGAGGCCTGACCGCACCCGGCCGACGAGATTCTTCACCGGCGCTTGCCGGTGCGACGTGCCGAGCAGGTGAGCGCCGGCTCGCACGTGCTCGATCTGCTCGGGGCGTACCTTCGAGGGCCCGCATCCGAAGCGACCGTCCGAAGGCAGCAGGTCACTTGGAATCTGGAGGCTCGGCATGGTCGGATTCTACCGGCGGGCCGAACTAGGCTGATCACCTTGGGAGGCTGCCACCGATGACCGATCTCGTCGACACGACGGAGATGTATCTCCGCACCATCTACGACCTCGAAGAAGAGGGCATCGTTCCGCTGCGCGCTCGCATCTCGGAACGGCTCGGGCATTCCGGTCCGACGGTGTCGCAGACCATCGCGCGCATGGAACGTGACGGTCTGGTGCGCGTCGAAGGCGACCGACACCTCGAGTTCACGCCGGAGGGCCGCAGTCGCGCCCTCCACGTCATGCGCAAGCACCGTCTCGCCGAGCGGCTGCTGCACGATGTCATCGGCCTCGACTGGAGCCTCGTGCACGATGAGGCGTGCCGGTGGGAGCACGTCATGAGCGAGCAAGTGGAACGTCGGCTGCTGCACGTGCTCGGCAACCCGACGGAGTCTCCGTACGGCAACCCGATCCCCGCGCTGGAGGAGATCGGCGGGCCGGCATCCCGGCCGTTTCTCGAGGGTGTCGTGAACATCGTCGAGCGGCTGCGGGGCATCGAGTCGCCGGTTTCGGCGCAGATTCGTCGCCTGGGGGAGCCCGTTCAGTTCGAACCGGAGTTGCTCGAGCAGCTGCGCGCGGCGGGCGTCGTCCCGGGTGCCGACGCGACGATCTCGACGGCCGGTGCGTACGTGCTGGTGCGCGTCGACGGCTTCGGCGATGGGCTGGAACTTCCGCCCGAGGTCGCGGTCCACGTCTACGTCGCGGTCTGACCTAGGTCGCCGCGGTCTCGATGAGGATGCTCTCATCGAGCGGTTCGTTGGACGTTCCATCCAGGTCTGCTCACGTATAGTCGTCGGGTCCTCTCGGCCACGCAAGCCGGTCGGAGGCCGCGCTGCAGGGCGCCTCGTCACCCATCCTCTGCCGCGCGACGTGACACACGACATGGATGGGGCCGTTCGAGAGTGCGGCGCGGCGCGGGAGTCTCTCATTGTTCTCTAGCTCTAATGCCGGTCGTCTCACCCCCCGGGCGACCGATTCCGAAATCTCGTCAGTCTCCGCCGTCCGGCGCCCCCGCCTTCGGCTGCTGCCGTTGCTCGTCATGGGCGTCGCCGTGCCGTCGATCTTCGCGACGGTCGCGCTCCCCGCTTACGCCTACCGCTCGGCCGACGCCGAGACGGGCGAGTTCGGCGCGACGCTGAGCACCGGCGCGCAACGCGTCGAGATCGCAGCCTCGGCCGACAGCGCGTCCGTCAGCGCTCGCGACACCTACAGCGCGACGTCGGCGACCGAGATGGCACGGATCGCTCAGGCCGCGCGGTACGCGTCATACGGCGGCCCGAGCGTGCGCGACCTGCTCGCCAATCCGCCGTACCCGGGCTACGACCCGGACACGATCGTCTCGATCGCGATGCAATACCTCGGATCGCCGTACGTCTACGGCGGGGCCTCGCCCGCCGGTTTCGACTGCTCGGGCTTCACCCAGTTCGTCTTCGCCCATGTCGGGATCTCGCTGCCGCACTCGTCGAGCGCCCAGGGCCGCATGACGGCGATCGCGCCGGAGGCGGCGATGAAGGGTGACCTCGTCATCACCGACGGCGGCGGCCACGTCGGCATCTACCTCGGCGACGGCACGATGATCCACGCCTCCACGCCGTCGACCGGTGTGAAGATCAGCGCGCCGTGGGGCTCGCACTGGTTTGTGCGCGTCGGCATCTGATCCCGCGCTACCAAGGAATCTTCATCGTGCCGTAACCGGTGCGCGCTCGTTCTGCGGTTACCCTGGAACCCTCGGTCATTCGAGGGATCCAGGAGAGACGCATGCGACACACGGGCAGCATCCCCACCAAGGATGCACGCGCGCTGTTTCGCATACGGCGCAGCATCCAGCCGGTCGTGCACTGTCACGTTCCGGTCGGTTAGGGCGCTGTCGTTCGCGACGGCGCCTTTTTGTTCCTCTGACGTTCCTCGCTCGACCGGGTGTCGAATGCCTGCAAGCCGTGCAGGCGCCTTCGAGAGGAGCCACTGTCGTGCGAACCCTGGTACTCAATGCCGGCTACGAGCCGCTCGCTGTCGTGTCGTTCAAGCGAGCGCTCGTCCTCGTGCTCGGCGGCAAGGCTGCGATCATCGCGAGCGATGAAGATCACCCCGTGATCGGCACGTCGGGCGAGTGGGATCGCCCGTCGGTGATCATCCTGCGCCGCTATGTGAGGGTGCCGTCGGGACGCAACGTGCCGGTGTCGCGCCGCGGGGTGCTGCGCCGCGACGGTCAGCGTTGCGCCTACTGCTCAGCGGGTGCGTCGACGATCGATCATGTGATTCCGCGGTCGCGCGGGGGCGCCGACAGCTGGGAGAACCTCGTCGCGTGCTGCTTGCGGTGCAACAACGTGAAAGGCGACCGCACCCCGCAGGAGATGGGCTGGTCGCTCCGCACGATCCCGCGCGCCCCGCACGGCTCGGCCTGGCTGGTGCGCGGCGTCGAGCGCGCCCAACCGCAGTGGGAGGAATTCCTCGCACCTGCCGCGTGAGGTTCGTTATCTCACCGTGACTTCCCAGCAACCTTCCCGTAAGGTCGAAAGGTCGCTGACCGGGAGGCCACCAACGTGACGGATGACGAGTTCCCGGAATCCTCGGGACTCTCCGGCGAGCAGGATGCGGATTCGCGCTCCTCGCTCGTCTCGTCATCAGCTGTCCCCGGATTCGCGACCCGTCGCGAGATGCGCGAAGCGGGTGCCTACCGCGCTCCCGAGGCCGCTCCCGCGCGGTCGACCATCATCGCCCGGGTTCGCCCGGCCAAGGCTCCCCGCACGCGCACCCGGGATGCCGTGCGCCGCGACCTCGCGAAGCCGGCTCCGAGCGGCTGGCGTCGCAAGCTCAGCACGGCCGGTGTCATGACGGTCATCGCGGGGCTCTTCGCGTCGCTGACCCTGCCGGCCGCGTTCGCCAATCAGGGCGGGCTCGCCGAGTTCGCCCCGCTCGCCGACGCGCAGACCGCCGAGGTGACCGCCGCGACCGCCGACGTCGCGGCGAGCATCCGCGACTCCTACGGGGTCACGGATGCCGCGGATCTGCGCCGGATGTATGCCGATGCCATCCGGCAACAGAACCTCGCCGCCTACATGAATTCGGGCGCCCGCGAACTTGGCGACGACTACCCCTGGCCCGACCAGCTGTATCGCGGTCAAGGCGGCGGGCTCTCCCCCCTCAACTACTACTACCGCGAATGCGTCGACTTCGTCGCCTGGCGGCTCAACCGCGACGCCGGTTCGACCTCGGCCCCGTACCGCTGGGTCTGGTCGAACCTCGCCCAGGGCAGCGCCTACGCGTGGAAGCGGGCGTGGGAGAGCAAGGGCTGGCCGACCGGTACGACCCCGGTCGTGGGGGCGGTCGCCTGGACTCCGGGCGGCAACCACGTCGCCTACGTCTCGGGGGTGCTCGCCGACGGCAGCGTCGTACTCGAGGAGTACAACTACTCCGTCGACCACGGATACAGCCAACGCGTCGCCCCCGCGAGTTCGTTCTACTACCTCTACGCCCCACCGCGCTGAGCCCGTTGGGCCGCGGATAGACTGCAGCGGTCAGCCTCTGTAGCTCAATGGAAGAGCAGTTCCGTCCTAAGGAAACGGTTGGGAGTTCGAGTCTCTCCAGGGGCAC
>CBFGZU010000045.1:0-15056 GCA_965653335.1 uncultured Pseudolysinimonas sp. | reverse complement strand
GCGGGCAGATACTCGTCCTGGAAGACATCCCAGATCTGCTCGCTCGTCACCTCGCCGCCTTCGGCGTCGGTCTTCGCCTGAACCACCTGGCTGAACTCGATCTGCAGGCGGCGCGGCAGGTCGAGGGCGTGGTCGGCTTTCAGCAGATAGGCGACGCCTCCCTTGCCCGACTGCGAATTGACGCGCACGACCGCTTCGTAGCCGCGACCGACATCCTTCGGGTCGATCGGCAGGTACGGCACCGCCCATTCGATCTCGGAGACCGGCTTACCCTGGCGGGCAGCTTCGGCATCCATCGCCTCGAAGCCCTTCTTGATGGCGTCCTGATGGGAGCCCGAGAAGGCGGTGTAGACGAGGTCGCCGGCCCACGGAGACCGCTCCGGCACACGCAGTTGGTTGCAGTACTCGGCGGTGCGCCGGATGTGATCGAGGTCGCTGAAGTCGATCTCGGGGTCGATGCCCTGCGTGAACAGGTTGAGCCCGAGGGCGACGAGGTCGACGTTGCCCGTGCGCTCCCCGTTGCCGAACAGGCAGCCTTCGATGCGGTCGGCCCCGGCGAGGTAGCCCAGCTCGGCGGCAGCGATCGCGGTGCCGCGGTCGTTGTGCGGGTGCAGCGACAGCAGCACGCTGTCGCGCCGGGCGAGGTGGCGCGACATCCATTCGATGGAGTCGGCGTACACGTTCGGCGTCGCCATCTCGACCGTCGCCGGCAGGTTGATGATGATCTTGCGGTCCGGCGTCGGCTGGAAGTGCTCGATCACGGCGTTGCACACCTCGACGGCGTACTCCAGTTCGGTGCCCGTGTAGCTCTCGGGCGAGTACTCGTAGAACACCTGGGTGCCGGGCACGGTCGCCTCGTACTGGGTGCACCACCGCGCGCCCTGCAGGGCGATGTCGAGGATGCCGGCCCTGTCGGTGCGAAACACGACATCGCGCTGAAGCACCGACGTGGAGTTGTAGAGGTGCACGATCGCCTGCTTTGCGCCCACGATCGACTCGTACGTACGGGCGATGAGCTCTTCGCGGGCCTGCGTCAACACCTGAATGGTGACGTCATCCGGAATCAGGTTCTCGTCGATGAGCTGCCGCACGAAGTCGAAGTCCGTCTGGCTCGCCGACGGGAAGCCGACCTCGATCTGCTTGTAGCCCATCTTGACGAGCAGATCGAACATGATGCGCTTGCGTTCGGGACTCATCGGATCGATGAGCGCCTGGTTGCCGTCGCGCAGATCGACGGCGCACCACATGGGGGCGCGCTCGATCGTCTTCGTCGGCCAGGTGCGGTCGGGCAGGTCGGTGGCGAACTGCGCAGAGTAGGGGCGGTAGCGATGGACCGGCATCCCGGAGGGTTGCTGCGTGTTCTTCATGGGTCTGTCTCTCAGGTCGAAAAGTTTGTCAGCCGACGACGAACTCCGCGACGAGGGAGGCTCAGAAACTAGACCTCGTCGCGGCAGCTAAGAAGGAGCAGGCCGTAACGCACGAATCAAGGGTAGCACCGCTCGACGGCACCACTAGGGTGAGCATCGTTCGAACCCTTCCTGGAGGCTCCCTTGTTCCGAATCATCTCGCTCCGATCGGCGTGTGTCGCCATCGTGGGCCTCGGCACCGCAGCACTGCTCAGCGGATGCTTCGGCCCGGCCCCGGCTCCCGCCGAGACGCCCAAGCCGACCCCGGACTTCGGCGCGATCGGCGGCGACGAACCGCCGGTTCCGCTCGAGACAGGCACCCCGGTCGACCCCGTCGAGCCCGACGACTCCGGCTTCACGGCCGTGCTCGACGACCTCGGCGTGCTCACCGTGACCGTGCCCGACGACTGGACCGACGTCGACGGCTCGCCGTTCACGACCGACGCCGGTCAGGAGTGGGCGGCCATCAGGGTCGCCCCCGACATCGACGGCTACCTCACCAGCTGGAGCGAGTCGGGCCTCGAGATCGCCGCGACCGAAACGTCGGGCGTCACCGATGACGGCCTTCTGGGTCTGCTCGAGTCGATTTCATCGATCTACGGCGAGTGCGACACCGTCGTGCAAGAGGCCTCGGCCTATGACGACGGCTTCTTCGTCGGCTTCGAGTCGGCGTGGGAGGGCTGCGGCAGTTCCGACACGTCGGCGTTCGCGATCACCGCGACGAACGCCGCCGGAACGCAAGCGGTCTTCGTGCGGGGCCAGATCACCTCGGACCTCGACGCGAACGCGATCTACCTGGCGGTCGTCAACTCGTTCGACACGACCCTCGGCCGCTCGGCTCAAGTCAAGTAAGTCGGTTGCTCACCCGAACGGCCGCGCTCTCGAGGTCGGCCGTTCGGGTGTCGTCGAAGCTGCTCGGGGCAGCTCGGGCGGCGCTACTCGACAGCGAGCGCCTCAACGGGTGACACCCGCACGGCGGCTCGCGCCGGCATCCACGACGCGATCGCGGTGATGATCGCACCCGCCGCGACGACGAGTGCGATCGCGAGCCACGGCATCCCGGGAACGACGATGCCGTCGGTCGCCGTGCCGAGTAGCGACTGCGCCCCCGCCCAGCCGTAGAACGCGCCGAGCACCAGGCCGAGCACGATCGCCGAAAAGGTGAGCTGCGCGCTCTCGGCGAGCACCATGCGGCGCACCTGGGGCACGGTGAACCCGAGCGCGCGCAGCAGCCCGAGCTCCCGCCGTCGCTGCAGCACGCTGAGCGACAGGTTGTTGACGAGGCCCACAGCGGCGATGAGCCCGCTGAAGCCGACGAGCACCGAAAACACGGCCGTCGTCGCCGCGAGCATCGGGTCGGTGCCCTCGTAGACCCCGGGGTTCTGGGCCTGCGCGACGCGGATCGACGCCTCGAATCCCGCCATCGCGACGGCGAACATCGTAACGAGGGTGACCCCGATGACGAGACCGATCGTCGCGCGCGAGCTGCGCTGCGGATGCCGCACGGCGTTCTCGGCGGCGAGCCGGGCGGGTGCCGAGCGACCGGAGAGCCGGCCGGCGAGCCGCAGAACCGGCGGCATGACGACATCCGCTCCCAGCACGATGCCGGTGAACGACAGGATGCCGCCGACGAGGCCGATGAGGATCGCCGCGGGATGCATGAGCCCGAGGACGACGCCCACGCCGAGCAACGCGAAGCCGAGGATCGCCAGCACGAGAGCCGTGCGGTTGCGGCCCGGTCGGGCCAGCGTCTGCTCGCGGCTGAGCTCTTCGCTGCGTCCGAGGGCTTCGAGCGGCGTGACCGTCGTCACGCGCCGCGACCCGACCCATGACGCCGCCCACGTGGTGAGCACGACGCCGACGACCGGCACGAGGATGACGGGGTCGGTGAATCCGTAGCCCGCATCCGGGATGACGTCGGCCGCGACCGCGATACGCTCGGTCGCGACAGCGACAGCCGTACCCCCGATGCCGCCGAGCATCGACCCGACGATGCCGACGGCGAGGCCCTCGCGTGCGATGCGGCCCCGTTCCCTCCGCGCCGATGAACCGAGCAAACGGAGCAGGGCGATGCTACGCACCCGCCCGGCAACGATCGTCGAGAACGTGTTGGCGGTCACGACCGCGGCGACATAGACCGCGATGACGATGAACACGAAGGCGAGCACGCGCAGCATGATCGCGACCGTCGCGCTGGAACCGGTGACGTCATCCTGTTGGATGATCGCGGCGAGAACGCCGGTGATCTGCAGCAGCGCGACCCCGAAAGCCGCCCCGAGGGCCGCGACGAGGATGCTCGCGCCGTGGCCGGCGACGCCGGTCTTCGGCGCGCGGCTCACGACGCCACCTCGAGCGACAGCATGAACGTCGAGATCTCCTCCGCGCTCGACCGCGGCCGGTCGGCGACGACGAGCCCGTCGCCGAGCACGACGACGCGGTCGGCGTGACTCGCGGCGATGGGGTCGTGGGTCACCATGACGATCGTCTGCCCGTGGCGCGTGGCGGCATCCCGCAGCAGCGTGAGCACGTCGCGGCCGGTCTTCGAATCGAGGTTGCCGGTCGGCTCGTCGGCGAACACGACCTCGGGGCTCGTCGCGAGCGCGCGAGCGATCGCCACGCGCTGCTGCTGCCCGCCGGAGAGTTCGTGGGGCCGATGCGTGAGACGGTCGCCCAGCCCGAGCGAGGCGATCAACTCGTCGATGAACGCCTGCTCGCGGATGTCGGGACGGCGGCCGTCGAGCTCGAACGGCAACATCAGGTTGCCGCGCACATCGAGTGTCGGCACGAGGTTGAACGACTGGAAGACGAACCCGACACGTCGGCGTCTCACGAGCGTGAGCTGCGCGTCCGGCATCCGCCCGATCTCGGCGGCGCCGAGCCACGCCTCCCCGCTCGTCGGAGCGTCGAGCCCCGCCATGATGTGCATGAGCGTCGACTTGCCGGACCCCGACGGTCCCATGATCGCCGTGAATTCGCCGCGGCGGATGTCGAGGGTCACGTCGCGGAGGGCGTGCACCTGCGCGGGTTCGCGGCCGTAGGTCTTCGTGAGGTTGCGCACGCGGGCGGCGGGAGTGTCGGCGATCATGAGGTCGACGCTACGGAGAGTTCCGGTCGCGGGCGTCGGGCGCGGGGATGATGCGGATGCGCCTCCCGGATGATCGCGACTGACGCTCGGCGGGCTCGAAACGTTGGCTGGCAGAGCGCGACCGGTTGCCGGGAGACTGGGGCCATGAGTCTCACGTTGGGCGTGACCGTGTCGCGCACCCTCATCCTGCTCACCGTCCCGGTGCTGCTGCTCGCGGGGTGCGCGACGCCCGCTCAGCCCGGCGACGGCGGCGATGTCGTGCCCGGCGGTGCGGGTGAGCCGCGACCGATCGCGGCATCCGGTGAGGTCATCGGCCAGGGCACGGTGCTGCAGATCGACGGCGACGACGCCCAGTTCTGCCTCGGCCCGGTCATGGAGTCGTATCCGCCGCAATGCTCGGGACCCGACATCGTCGACTGGGAGTGGCCCGACGATGGCATGTCCGAGTCGGCGAGCGGTGTCACGTGGGGCACCTACGCTCTCGCCGGAACCTGGGATGGCGTGCAGTTCACCCCCACGCAACCGCCGATCCCGCTCGCCCTGTACGACCCGATGATGGAGGAACCCGACCCGCGCGCCGACCCGGCCAACGCGGGCGACAACTCCGAGGATCTGCTGATACGCGCGCAGGAGGAGTTGCACGCCTGGACCGACGTCGTCGTGTTCACCTCGTATGCCGAGAACGGTTACCTCTGGGCGACCGTCTCCTACGACGACGGCACCATCCAGTCGTACCTCGACGAGATCTACGGCCCCGACGTCGTCATCGTGCAGTCGGCGTTGCAGGATCTTCCCCCGGCGTGACTCTTCGGCTATTTGCCCGACTTTGTGCCTATTCCGCTCGCGGAAGGCACAAAGTCGGGCAAACAGCTCACACCAGGCGGCGCTCGAACGCGTAGACGACGAGTTGCACGCGGTCGCGCAGGCCGAGTTTGGCGAGCACGCGCGAGATGTGCGTCTTCACGGTCGCCTCGCTCACGAACTCGGCTCGCGCGATCTCGGAGTTGGAGAGACCTCGCGCGGCGAGGAGGAATATCTCCCGCTCGCGGGCACTGAGGTCGGCGAGGTGCTCGTCGGGATCGCCCGGTCGCGGCGCCAGATCGCTGAAATGCTGGAAAAGTTCCGTCGTCGCAGCAGGCGCGATCACGGCGGTTCCGGCGTGCACGGTGCGGATCGCCGCGAGCAGGAACTCGGGCTCGGCATCCTTCAGTACGAATCCGCTCGCCCCCGCCCGGATCGCCCGCGCCGCGTTCTCGTCGAGATCGAACGTCGTCAGCACGAGGATGCGCGGCGCGGCCTTCGTCGTGGCCGCGTCGGCGACAATCCACTCGGTTGCCTGGATGCCATCGGCCCCCGGCATCCGGATGTCCATGAGCACGACATCGGGCTTTTCGTCGCGCACCATCCCCCGCGCCTCGACACCATCGCCCGCCTCACCGACGACGTCGAGATCGTCTTGCGAGTCGATGAGCATGCGCAAGCCGCCGCGGAAGAGCGGTTGATCATCGACGAGCGCGACCCGGATCTTCGCGCCCTTCACGCCGACACCGAGCCGACCGCCGCCGACGTGGACGTGAACGGAATGGTCGCCCTCACGCGGAACCGGCCATTCGTGCCATCGCTCGCCTCGAGTTCGCCACCCGCGAGCGTCGCCCGCTCCCGCATCCCCGGGATGCCGTGGCCGGCCGGGTTGGCGGGCACCGTCGTGTCTCGTGGGATGCCGTTCGTCACGATGACCGCAAGACTCGCGCTACCCCAATCGAAGACGAGTTCCACCGGTTGCCCTCGGTCACCGTGTCGAAGCGCGTTCGTGAGACCCTCCTGCACGATGCGGTAGACCGCGAGAGCGGGCGCATCCGTCAGCTCCACCGCCTTGCCGTAACTGTTCCACTCGACCTCGAGCCCTGACTCGCGGAAGCCCCGCACCAGAGCGTCGAGGTCGTTCATCCCCGGTTGCGGCCCGGCCTCCTGGTTGTGCCGCAACTCGCCGAGCAACACCCGCACATCGGTCAGAGCGCCGCGTGCCGTCGTCGCGATGTTCTCGAGTGCCTCCACGACGGGCGCGGGAACGTTCTTCGCGCCGTATCGGGCACCGTCGGCCTGAGCGATCACGACGGCGAGGGAATGCGCGACGATGTCGTGCACGTCGCGGGCGACCCTGTTCCGCTCCTGCTCGAGGGTCACCTCGTGCTTCACCTCGCCCAACTGCACCGTCGCGCGAATCTCCCCCGTCTGTGCGGCGCGGCGCTGCCGGTTGACGTTGACGAGCATCCCGCCGACCCACGCCAAGGCGAACAGAACGAAGACGAGCCAGAAGAAGACGATCCCGATTGTCTGCTGAAGCGGAAAATACCCCGTTCCCACGAGGCTGAAAGCGGCGACGATCGTGCCGGCGAGCCCAAGCCAGCGGGTGACCGACCGGCCGTAGGCGGCGGTGCCGAAGAAAACTGCGAGCAGCGGCGCCGCAATGAAGATGGTCCCCGCGTAGTAGAAGTAGCCGCTCGCCAGGAAGCCGAGCGTTCCGATGGCACCTACCGCGAGAGCGAGGAACGGCTGAATCCGATAGAGCACGAGAACAGACGACAGCAGAATGTGCGACAGGGCCGCCAGTGGGCCACCCGCGTAGACGACGACGGGAAGCGCGATCGCGAACCATAATCCTGCAGCGATGCCTTCGAAGATGATGCGATTCTTGACGAGGCTGTTCGGCGTCAGCCAGTCGCGCACAAGGAGCAGTGCGTCGCCCAACCGGTCGAGCACATCCTTCTCCGCCATGACCCCACGGTACGTCGCCCCCACTCCGGCTGCATCCGCCCCCGGGTTGATCCGGGGTCATCCTCGCGGCGGGACGCAACTCTTCACCTGGGGAGGCGTTGAGGCCCAGAACGCCCTATCCCGCCTGCAGGGGGAGAGTTGAGTCCCGCGACCTCAGAACCCGAGGCGACCGAGCTGTTTGGGGTCGCGCTGCCACTCCCGGGCGACCTTCACGCGCAGCGACAGGAACACCTGCTTGCCGACGAGCGGTTCGATCTGCGCGCGGGCGCGGGCACCGACATCCTGAAGCCGCTCCCCGCCGTGGCCGATCACGATGCCTTTCTGGCTGTCGCGCTCGACCCAGAGGTTGGCGTAGATCTCGACCAGATCCTTGTCGTCGCGCTCGACCATGTCGTCGATCGTCACGGCGAGCGAATGCGGCAGTTCGTCCGAAACCCCCTCGAGGGCGGCTTCGCGGATGAGTTCCGAGATGCGTGCTTCGAGGGTCTCGTCGGTGCGCTGCTCGTCGGGGTAGAGCGGCGGCGACTCCGGCAGCAGAGCCACCAGTTCCCGCAGCAGAACGTCGAGCTGGATGCGGCTGGTCGCCGACACCGGCACGATCGCCTCCCACTCTCGCAACTCCGACACCGCGAGCAACTGCTGGGCGACGGCGGGGCGGGAGGTCGCGTCGATCTTCGTGACGATCGCGACTTTCTTGGCGCGCGGAAAGTCGTCGAGCGAGGAGTTGATGAACCGGTCGCCGGGGCCGATCCGCTCATTCGCGGGAATGCACATCCCGATGACGTCGACGTCGCCGAGTGTCGCGGTGACGACGTCGTTGAGGCGCTGGCCGAGCAGCGTTCGGGGGCGGTGGATGCCGGGGGTGTCGACGATGATCAGTTGCCCGTCGGCGCCGTGCACGATGCCGCGGATCGCGCGACGCGTGGTCTGCGGCTTCGACGAGGTGATGGCGACTTTCTCGCCGACGAGCGCGTTGGTGAGGGTCGACTTTCCGACGTTCGGGCGTCCGACGAACGAGACGAAGCCGGCGCGATGGGGGGAGGTCACGTCTGCTCCTCTTCGAAAGCCGCTTTCGCGTCGAGCAGCGCCTGGTCGGCGTCGACAATGATCGTGCGCAGCAGCTTGCGTCGCCCCTCGACCCGCTCGGCACGAAGTCTCAGCCCCGACGCCTCGACGGTGGATCCGGCCTGCGGAAGCCGGCCGAGGGTCTTCGTGAGCAGCCCGCCCGCCGAGTCGACGTCGTCGTCGTCGAGCTCGATGCCGAAGAGGTCGCCGAGCTCGTCGAGGGGCAGCCGCGCGCTCACCCGGTAGACGCCACCGCCCAGATGGGTGACGTCGGGGGTTTCCCGGTCGTATTCGTCGGAGATGTCGCCGACGAGTTCCTCGATGAGGTCTTCGAGCGTCACGAGCCCCGCGATGCCACCGTATTCGTCGACGACGAGGGCGAGATGAATGCTCTTGAGCTGCATCTGCCGCAGCGTGTCGTCGGCCATCTTCGACTCCGGCACGAACTCCGCGGGGCGCGCGAGTTCGCGCGCTGTCAGCGAAGCGGCGTCGAGGGGCTGCTCGAAACTGAGCCGGGCGACGTCGCGCAAGTACAGCACCCCGAACACCTCGTCGGCGTCCTTACCGACGACGGGCATGCGCGAGTGACCGGTGCGCAGGAACTCGGTCATCGCGAAGCTCAGGCTGGCGTCGTCGTCGATCGTGTCCATGTCGGTGCGCGGCACCATCACTTCGCGCACGACGGTGTCGCCCCATTCGAAGATCGAATGGATGAGTTCGCGGTCATCCTGCTCGAGCACGTCGGCTTCGGCGGCTTCGTCCACCATGCTCAGCAGCTGCTGCTCGCTCGAGAAGGTGATGACCGGCGGATGCCCGGGCGTGACGCGGTTGCCGAGGGCGACGAGTCCCCCGGCGAGCGGACCGAGCAGCACCCGGATGAGCCGCACGATCGGTGCCGCGAACGCCAGGATCGGCCGCGCGTTGGCGCGGCCGACCGAGCGCGGGCTTGACCCGACGAGCACGAACGTCGCGCCCGTCATGACGACGACCGACGCGAGAAGCACCCACCACCAGTCGGTGAGCACGAGGGCGAACGCGAGGGTCACCAGCACCGCCGCGGTTGTCTCCGACAGGACGCGCACGAAGTTGATCGCCGTGACGTGGGCGCCGATGTCGCTCGAGATCGCGAGCAACGACTTCTTGAAGCGGCTGCTCGTGGCGAGGTCGCCGAGGTCGCTGCGGCTGAGGGCGCCGAGCGCCGCATCGGCGGCCGCGAGCAACCCGCCGAAGGCGACCAGCAGGATCGCGATCGCGACGAACAGCCCGATCATCTCCACGGTGCCAGCCCGATCGATGCCAGCCCGATCGATGCCAGCCCCATCGGTGCCGCCGGTGCCGTCTCCACGGCGGTCACCGCTTGCGTTCGGCGAGCGTGAAGCCCACGAGGATCTCGCGCTGCACGTCGAACATCTCGCGCTCCTCGTCGGGTTCCGCGTGGTCGTAGCCGAGCAGATGCAGGATGCCGTGCGCCGTAAGCAGGTGCATCTCGTCGGCCGCGCTGTGGCCGGCATCCTGCGCTTGCGCGATCGCCACCTGGGGGCAGATGACGAGGTCGCCGAGCAGCCCGGGCGGGGTGATCTCGTCTTCGTTTCCGGGGCGCAGCTCGTCCATCGGGAAGCTCAGCACGTCGGTCGGGCCGGGCTCGTCCATCCACTGCACATGCAGCTGCTCCATCGCAGCCTCGTCGACGAGCAGGATCGCGAGCTCGGCATCCGGATGCACGTGCAGATGGTCGAGCGCGAACGTCGTCAGCCGTTGCAGCGACGACTCGTCGACCTCGACCCCGGATTCATTGTTGATCTCGATGCTCACCGGCGACGCCTCGGCTTCTCGGGACCCGGCTGCTTGCGATCCTGGGGCGGGTGACCACGACGCTCGGCCCGGTTGAGTCCTTCGGCATTCACGTCACCCGGCGACTGCTCGCGCTGCGCTGCCCTTCGTGCTTCGCCTGCGGCGAACGACCGCGCCTGCTGTCGCGCGTCGTACGCGGTGTAGCGGTCGACGATCTTTCCGACGAGCGAATGGCGCACGACATCCTCGCTCGTGAGGCGCGTGAAGTGGATGTCGTCCATGCCGTCGAGAATCGTCGACACGAGCTGCAGGCCGGAGGCCCCGATGGGCAGGTCGACCTGGGTGATGTCGCCCGTGACGACCATCTTCGTGCCGAACCCCAGCCGGGTGAGGAACATCTTCATCTGCTCGGGCGTCGTGTTCTGCGCCTCATCGAGCACGACGAACGCGTTGTTGAGCGTGCGACCGCGCATGTACGCGAGCGGCGCGACCTCGACGGTGCCGCTCGCGAGCAGCTTCGGCACGAGCTCGGGGTCCATCATCTCGTTGAGCGCGTCGTACAGGGGCCGAAGGTACGGGTCGATCTTGTCGTTGAGCGTGCCGGGTAGGAAGCCGAGCCGTTCGCCAGCTTCGATCGCCGGGCGGCTCAGGATGATGCGCTCCACCTCTTTGCGCTGCAGCGCCTGCACCGCTTTCGCCATCGCGAGGTAGGTCTTGCCGGTTCCGGCCGGCCCGATACCGAACACGATCGTGTTCTGGTCGATCGCGTCGACGTAGGCCTTCTGACCGAGCGTTTTCGGACGGATGCTCTTGCCGCGACTGGTGAGGATCGCCTGGCTCAGCACCTCGGCGGGGCTGCCCTCGCCTCGCTCGAGAATGCGGGCGCCGGCGGTCACGTCGGTCTCGCCGAGGTCGACGCCGTTCTTCACCATCGCCACCAGCTCCCGCACGAGCCGCTCGGCGGCGCGCACCTCATCGTCGGGACCCTCGATGGTCACATGGTTGCCGCGCACGAGCACCGTGACGTCGGGGTAACGCTGTTCGATCGTCGCGAGCAACCGGTCTTGCGGCCCGAGCAACCGGACCATCGCGACGCCGTCGACCTCGAGTTCCGCACGCTGTGGATGACCAGAGCCGGGATCGGTCACGCCATCCGCCCTTCCGGCAGGCCGCCGCCCAGGCTGTTGCCGCCCAAGACATGGGCGTGCACGTGGAACACCGTCTGGCCGACATCCGCCCCGGTGTTGAAGACGAGCCGGTACTGCCCGCCGCAGTGCTCGTCGGCGAGCTGCTGCGCGATCTTGACGATCTCGGCCAGGAGCGCGGGGTCGGCGGCGGCGAGCGCGGTGACGTCGGGGTGCTCCCCCGACTTCGGGAAGACGAGCAGATGCACGGGAGCCTGCGGGGCGATGTCACGGATCGCGAGAACGCGCTCGTTCTCGAACACCTTCGTCGACGGGATATCTCCCGCGACGATGCGCTCGAACACGCTCAGCTCCGACATGACCTCCAGCTTACGGGGGTGGGCTACCACCGGCCGAGTCGGGCGTTGAGCACCGCGAGGGCGGCGGGGCCTGCCGTCGAGGTGCGCAGCACCTCCGACCCGAGTCGCACGAGTGTCGCTCCCGCTGCCGCCAGGGCGTCGAGTTCGCGCGGCGCGATGCCACCTTCCGGGCCGACGATGAGGGTGATCCGGCCGCCGTCTCCGTCGCCGTCGAGTGCGACGTCGGTGAGGCGAGTGGTGGCGGTGGGTTCGAGTACGAGGATGCGACCCGGCAGCTTCGTGAGCTCCGCAGTCGTCGCGACGGCTGCGACGACCGGCACGCGCGGGCGGATCGACTGCTTCGTCGCCTCCCGCACGATCGCCGCCCAGCGTTCGCGGCCTTTCGCCGCCTTCGCCCCCTCCCAGCGGGAGACGGAACGCTCCGCCATCCAGGGGATCACCCCCGACACCCCGAGCTCCGTCGCGGCCTGCACCGCGAGTTCGTCCCGGTCGCCTTTGGCAAGCGCCTGCGCGAGCCACAGTTCGGGAGAAGGTGCCGGATGCCGCTGCGCGGTCTCGACCTCGACGGTCACGACACCTCCGGCCGTCGACGACACCACACCTGTCGCGAGCAGCCCCTCGCCGTCCGACACCGAGATGCGTTCGGCGACCCGCACGCGAGCCACCGTCGCGTGCCGCGCCTCATCCCCCGTGACCTGCACGACCGACCCGGGCACGACATCCTCTCCCCGTAGCTCGGGTGCGAGGTAGAGGGATGCCACGTCTCGTACGGTACTGAAGTGTCGGCGCTCGGGCGCACCATTCCTAGGAAAAACCGGACGGGAGACGGGATGCTGGTCGAGCTGGTGCGGAATATTCCTAGGAATGGTGCCTGCGACCCGCGGGAGGCGGAGGTTTAGACGCCGAGAAAGCGGTCGCGGAGTTTGGCGAAGAGGCCCTGCTGGAAGGTGGCGAACTCCGGTGGAACGGGACGGCGGGAAGCGGCGAATTCCTGCATGAGCTTCTGCTCCTTGGAGTTGAGCCGCACCGGCGTGACCACCTGGATGCCGATCTTCAGATCGCCCCGGCCCTGACCGCGCAAGTGCGTGATGCCGCGTTCCTTGACCGTGACGACGTCGGCGCTCTGCGTCCCCGGTCGGATCTCGATCGTGACCTCGCCGTCGAGCGACGCGAGGCTCACCTCGGTGCCGAGCACGGCATCCGTCATCTGCACTTCGAGGGTCGCGAGCAGGTCGTCGCCGTTTCGGCTGAACACGTCGTGGTGCTTGACCTTCACCTCGAGATAGACGTCGCCGTTGGGGCCGCCGGCTGGACCGGCTTCGCCCTGACCGGGGAGGTGCAGCCGCGTGCCGGTCTCGACACCCGCCGGGATGTCGAGCGACAGGGTGCGCTTCGCCCGCACGCGACCCTGGCCCGCGCACGTCGGGCACGGGTTCGGGATCACGGTGCCGTAGCCTCGGCAGGTACCGCAGGGGCTCGACGTCATGACGTTGCCGAGCAGCGACCGCACGGCGCGCTGGATCTGACCGGTGCCGCGGCAGATGTCGCACGTGACCGGTGAGGTTCCGGGCGCACAACACGACCCCTCGCAGGTCTCGCAGGTGATCGCCGTGTCGACCTCGACATCCCGGTGCACGCCGAACACGACGTCGTCGAGGTCGATCTCGAGTCGCAGCAGAGAGTCCTGACCGCGCTCCCGGCGAGATCGCGGCCCGCGGGAGTTCTGCGCCGCCCCGAAGAAGGTCTCGAAAATGTCGCCGAAGCCGAACCCGCCGCCGCCACCGAAGCCTGCCTGGGGTCCGAGGTCGTAACGTTCCCGCTGGTCGGGGTCGCTCAGCACGTCGTACGCGTGGGTCACCAGCTTGAACCGCTCGGCGGCCTCGTCACTCGGGTTCACGTCGGGGTGCAACTGCCGGGCGAGCTTGCGGTACGCCTTCTTGATCTCTTCGGGGCTCGCGTTCTTCTCGACCCCGAGGGCTCCATAATGGTCGGTCACTCTTACCGATCGTCCTCACCGAGCAGCCGCGTCAGGTAGCGCGCCACCGCGCGCACGGCTGCCATGTTGTTCGAATAGTCCATGCGGGTCGGTCCGAGCACACCGAGGTGCGCCAGCCCGCCGCCGGCGGCCGAATAGCCGGTCGCCACCACACTCGCCTCACCGAGACCGGGGGTCTCGTGCTCACGCCCGATGCTCGTGCGCACCTCGTCGAGGTCGACCTCCATCTCGCCGAAAAGTTTGAGCATCGTCACGTGCTCTTCGAGAGCTTCCAGCACGGGATGGATGCTGCCGCGGAAGTCGCGCTCCGTGCGGGCGAGGTTCGCCGCCCCCGCCACGACGATGCGATCCTGCCGGTTCGCCGCGACCTGCTCGCCCACGCTCGCGGCGATGGCCAGGATGAGGTCGGCGGCCACGGATGGGGAAGCTGCGGGAAGCGCCGCCAGTCGCACCGCGGCGTCGGCGAGGGCGAGCCCGCCGAGCTCGGAGTTGATGCGGTCGCGCAGCTCGGAGAGGGTGACATCGTCGATCGGTGTGGCGAGGTCGAGCAGTCGCTGGTCGACGCGACCGGTGTCGGTGATGAGCACCGTCATGAGGCGCGTGGGGCTGAGCGCGACGATCTCGACGTGACGCACGCGCGCGCTGCCGAAGGATGGGTACTGGGCGAGGGCAACCTGGCTCGTGAACTGCGACAACAGGCGCACCGTGCGGGCGAGCACGTCGTCGAGATCGACCGCGTCACCGAGGAACGTCTCGATCGCCTGACGCTGGGCGGCACTGAGCGGACGCAACTCGGTGAGCTGGTCGACGAACACCCGATAACCCTTGTCGGTCGGAACCCGGCCCGACGACGTGTGCGGGGCGGCGATCAGCTCCTCTTCTTCGAGCTGGGCCATGTCGTTGCGGATGGTCGCCGCCGAAACACCGAACGAGTGCCGCTCGACAATCGCCTTGGAACCGACGGGTTCTTGCGACGCGACATAGTCCTGCACGATGACCCGCAGCACCTCGAGGCCGCGCTCGGAGACCATCCGATCCGCCCCCTTCATGGTTAGCACTCGTGTCGAACGACTGCCAATGATACCGCGACACGCCGTTACCCGACCGTTGCATCCCGGAATCGCCAGGCACTAGCTTGTGGACTGTGCTTCGCGCCGACCTCTGAAGAGGTGGACGTCGGCGCGAGCCCCAGTTCTTTACCGAAAGTCGGCACTCCGTCGGCATCCGCTCACCGAAAGGCACCCTCACATGACCACTCCCGCCGCTCCCCAGCCGGCTCAGCCCCTGACGGAGGCCGAGGACAAGCAGTGGGCCTCGTTCGCCCACTTCGGTGGCGTGCTCGGCATCCTGCCCTCGCTCATCATCTGGCTCATCTTCAAGGACCGCGGCGCGAAGACCAACGTCGAGGGTAAGGAAGCGCTGAACTTCCAGATC
>CBFGZU010000044.1:0-15259 GCA_965653335.1 uncultured Pseudolysinimonas sp. | reverse complement strand
CTCGATGGCGGAAACATGTGCTACCCGCGCTCGATCGCGGCACCCGACGGAACCATCCTCTACTCCGGCGACGCCGACGCCTGGCGCCGGGTCGAGCCCATGCTCGAAGTGATCGCGCCCGGCGCCCGATTCGTCGGCACCGACCCGGGCCGCGCGAACAGTTCGTACCTGGTCGCCTGGAACGTGTACTTCGCCGCCGTCGGCGCCTTCCACGAGACGCGCCCGCTCGCCCTCGCGGAAGGACTCGACGATGCCGCGTACGGCGCAGCTGTGGGCGCCGCGTTCGCGCGATTGAACGACTTCCTCGGCGACGCCGTCGACCGGCTCACCCGCGCCGACTACGCCGACGACCAGGCAACGATCGCCACCCACGTCGCCGGATCGCGTAAGCGCGCCACGATGTTCGCCGAGCGGGGCCTGCCCGCCGGCTATGCCGACCTGTTCGTGTCGATGCTCGACGCCGCTGTCGCCCGGGGCGCCTCCGAACTCGACATCAACGCCTTGAGCGCACCACCCAACACCCACAACCCTGTACCTGGAGCGATCCCGGCACACTGATGAGAGGAAACACGATGCACACATTCGCACGGAGAGCCGGGATCGCCGGCCTCGCCGCGCTGGCGATCGTTCTCGCCGGCTGCACATCGGGGACGACGGACGATGGCGACCGCCCCGAAGGATTCCCCGAATCGGAGTATCCCGCCGAGGTCTATGGAGATCTGACCGACTTCGCCGTCTACGACAGCGGCGGCGGCGGGGTCAACACCGAGATCAAGCGCGAGACCACGGTCGGCGACTTCGTGGCTCTCACCGGGATCACCCCGCAGCTCGACTTCCAGGGCGACGCGACGGTCTTCTTCGCGTCGGCGCAAGCCGGCAACGTGCCGTGGAGCGCGGTCTGGTTCTCGACAGAAGGCGACTTCATCGCGGCGCGCGACGCCGACCTGCTGCTCCCGCTCGCCGACTTCGTCCCGACCGACCTGCTCGAGGAGGGAACCTACGACGAATACGGGTACTCGGCCGAGATCTTCGGCATCAACCTCGTCTGGAACACCGACGCCTTCCCCGAGGGCGAAGGGCCGAGCAAGCTCTCCGACCTCTACGACACCGAGCGCTTCCCGGGCAAGCGATGCATGTACCAGTACCCGCAGTTCGGCGGCACGCTCGAGTCGGCGCTGCTCGCCGACGGCGTGGCCCCCGAGGACCTCTACCCGCTCGACGTCGATCGGGCACTCGCCAAACTCGACACGATCAAGGACGACATCGTGTGGTGGTCCGACGGTGACGAGTCGATCCGGCTCATCACGAGCGGCGAGTGCGACCTCGGCGTGACGTGGGCCGGCCGCGCCTTCAACGCCGTCTCGAAGGACGACGCGTCGCTCGCGATCAGCTGGGACGAGGCGATTTACACCTCGGCCTATTACGCGATCCCGAAGGGCGCTCCCAACGAGAAGGCCGGCCAGGCCCTGCTCGCCCTCATGATCCAGGACAAGCAAGGTCTCATCGAGTTCGTCAACAACATGACGTACATCACCCCGCGCACGGACATCGCGCTGGATGAGTACTCGCACGAGGTGCAACCGTTCCTCGCGGTCGGCGACAACGTCGCCTCGGCGATCGAAGAGGACTCGGAGTACTACGCGGCGAATATCGCCGATCTGGTAACCGCCTTCAACACCTGGGTGAGCGGCTAGCATCCCGAGCTCGGAGGCGGGCGACCCGCCCGCCTCCGAGTTCATCCGCCCACCGACCTCGCGAGGAAGACAAACGAACATGCCCGGCTACGTCAAGACGCGCGATGAGATCGCGCGCATCGAGAAGTTCCTCAGACCCGCGCGATTCACGTGCGACAAAGTCGGCATCGACTTCACGACCTCGTGGGATTTTGCTCGCGAAGTTCTTCCGCCGATCTTCGAGCCGATCGGCGACCGGCAGGCCGGCGTCGCCAACGTCCACGCGAGCGTCACCCACCTCGAAAGCGCGTACTGCGGTCCCATGGACTCGGCGATCGTCACGCTCGCTTGCAGCTACGACGGCCGCCCCGGCGGCTGGATGCTCACCGAGATCGTGTCGAACGAGTTTCCGGTCGTGATCGGACGCGAACTGTGGGGCGAGGTGAAGAAGATGGGGGAAGGCCGCGTCTGGCGCGACGGCACCAGCTACCACGGCGAGGGCTCCCGGCGGGGGCAGGTCCTCATCACGATCGACGCGACGATCGACGGCCCGGAGCTCGCGCCCTTCCAGCGCAAGAGCGAAGGCTTCGACATCAAGATGTTCCCGCACTCGAACGTCAGCGGGCTTCAGTATCCGCCGCTCCTCAACATCTGGGACATGACGTACGACTACACGAGCTACCGCGAGGGCACCGGGTCGCTCACGTGGGGATACTCGGAATGGGACCCGGTGGCGACCATCCCGATCCTCGAGACGGGCACCGCGGTCGCCGCGCAATACGCCGGAACCTGGCCCCTCGGCGAGCAGATCGAGCTCGACGATCCCGACAACATCTATCCCCTCTACCTGTGGGGCCGCGCCTACGACGAACCGACCCGCTTCCCCATCGCTCAGCGGTGGCGCGGGCTCGACGAACTCAACGAACCGCCCACGGCATTCGCATGACGGCGGCTCCCGCCAGCGTGCGAGGAACCGCCGTCATCACCGGAGGCGGCTCGGGAATCGGCGCGGCGACCGCCGTGACCCTGTCGGAAGCCGGCTTCAACATCGCCGTGCTCGACCGTGACGGGTCGCGCGCGGACGCGGTGGCCGGTTCGCTGCCCGGCGCCGCGGTCGCGATCGCGTGCGACGTCACGAGCACGCGCGCGGTCGAGAGCGCCATCGACGCGGTGCTGGATCGCTGGGGCACGATCGACAGCGTCGTCGCGAGCGCGGGGATCGCTGTCGGCGGCGACGTCGCGACGCTTACCGACGAGGCCTGGGAACGCTCGATCGACGTCAACCTGAACGGGGTGTTCCGGGTCGCTCGCGCCGCCCTGCCGGCGCTCGAGGCCACGGGCGGCTGCCTGACCGCGATCGCCTCCGATGCGGGCATCCGCGGTTCCCAGGGCTACGCCGCCTACTCCGCCTCGAAGCACGGGGTCGTCGGCCTCGTCCGGTCTCTCGCCCTCGAGTGGGGACCGCGAGGCGTGCGCGCCAACGCGATCTGCCCGGGCTTCGTCGAGACGCCGATGGCGGATCAGTTCCTCGCGGACGCGAGCCCCGCCCAGGTGGCGTCATACCGCGCCAAGATCCCGCTGGGACGCTTCGCCTCGCCCCACGAGGTCGCGATCGTCGTGCGCCACCTCACGATCGAGGCCCCCTACGCCACCGGCTCGGTCTACTCGCTCGACGGCGGATCGACCGCGGGACCGTTTCACCCGGCGACATGAGGGCCCCAAACTGGTCTACTTCGTCGTGACGCGCTCCGGCTCGTTCATGACCGGATCCGATGTCGTCACCGACGATGGCTTCACCGCGCGGTGTGATCGGACGGCGCGAGGGCGTCGACCGCCGCGCGGAGGCCCTCGCCTCGCCGCAGTTCGTCGAGCAGCGGGCGATCGAAGATCGCGTGGATGCTCAGCCCGTCGGTCAGCGCGACGAGCCGCGCGGCGAGTTGCGCGGCATCGAAGTCGGCCGAGATCTCCCCGCACTCCTGGGCGGCTCGAACGGCGACCTCCGTCTGCTTCCGCCAGCGCGACAGGTAGCCGTTGATCTCGGCGCGGATCGACTCGTCGGCCGCGGCTTCGGCATAGAAGAAGACGAAGATGCGCGTGAGCGCGAGGCGCCGGCTGTCGAGAGGCAGCTCCTCCTCGAGGATCGCGCGAACCGCGTCGCGACCGGTCATCGACGAACTGATGCCGCGCTGAGCGAGCGCGGCCAGCTCCCCCGCGCGGCGCAACGCCGCGAGCAGCATGTCGTCGCGATTGCGGAAGTAGTGGGAGAGCACCCCGGTCGACCACGAACTCTCGTCGGCGACGGCTCGGAAGGTGGCCCCGGTCACACCCTGATCGGCCACCACCGCGAGCACGGCGTCGGCGATCGCACGGCGACGATCCTCGTGGTCGACGCGCTTGGGCACCTGCTCCCGACCTCTCGACGAACGGTGCGTGCGCGGGTTGCACAACGACCGTCCTAGTAAAGCACGCCGGGGCCGGATCGATCAGCCGGCGTCGAGTTCGAGAAGCAGGTCGCCGGGCTGCACGGCGTCGCCCTCCCGCACGAGGATCTTCGAGACCGTCCCGGCGACCGGGGCGCCGACCGCCATCTCCATCTTCATCGCCTCGAGAAGCAGGATCTGCTCCCCCGCGGCGACCTGCTGCCCCTCGGACACGAGGATCCGATAGACCAGGCCGACCATGTCAGCGCGAATCTCGGTCATCGGGCACCACCTCCGCTTATCTCGTTCTCGCGCGCCAGGTGGGCGAGCGCTGCTTGCACGTTCTGAACCGCGGCGACGCGCAGTTCACCGTCGACTCCCGGGTAGATCCGGGTCGCGATCGACAACGGATCCTCGACGCCGGATCGCCGGATCTGCCGCACCTCGGCCAGCCGGGCGCGCCGGTGATCCCGATAGCGCGTGAGCGCCGCGACGGCGTCGGTCGCGACCGAGCCGTGGCCCGGAAGCAGCACCGCCGAGGGAACCGTGCGCGCGATGTCGATCAGTCGCTCGAGCGACTCGAGGTAGGCGCTCAAGTCGCCATCCGGGTAGTCGAGCATCGTCGACGACCCGCCGAGGAACGTGTCGCCGGTCAGCAGCGCGCCGTCCGCCGCGGCGACGAGCGAGATCGAGTCGGAGGTGTGCCCGGGGGTGAAGACCACCTCGAGGTCGACCGAACCGAACTCCGGTGCGCGTCCCTCCCGCAGGGGCTCCGCGGTGTTGAATCGCGGGTCCCGCGCGAGCACCGGGACTCCCCCGAGTGAATCGCGGAGTCTCCGCACGAGCGCCGAGTGGTCGTCGTGCCAATGGGTGAGCACGATCGCGCGGACCGTCACGTCGGCCACCGCGGCGAGGAGCGCGGCGTGATGCGCCGCGTCGTCCGGCCCAGGGTCGATGAGAACGGCTTCGCGCCCGTCCTCCGAGAGCACGATCCAGGTGTTCGTCCCGCTCAGGGTGAACTCGTCGCCGTTGCCTGCGGTGACGCAGCGGATGCCGTGGCCGACGCGCGATCGATCCTCAGCCACGGGTCATCCGACCGATGAGGCCTGTGTCGTAGTCTCCCGAGACGAAGTCGGCGGTCTCGAGGACGCGGGACAGGAGGGGCAGGTTGGTCGTGACGCCGGCGACCCGTGATCCGGCGATGAGCGCCGTCGCGCGTTCGAGAGCGGCTGCTCGGTTCTCACCCCACACGCAGAGTTTCGCGAGCATCGGGTCGTAGTAGGGCGACACCGTGTCCCCGGCTCCGTAGCCGGAGTCGATCCGGATGCCGTCGCCACTCGGCAGATTCCACCGGTCGATGGTTCCCGGGGCGGGCATGAAGGTGACGGGGTCTTCGGCGTACAGGCGCATTTCGATCGCGTGGCCGTGCGAGCGCGCCTCCGTGAGTCCCGGTACTGGCGCATCGCCGGCCGCGACCCGCAGTTGCGCCTCGACGAGATCCACCCCGAACACGAGCTCGGTGACAGGATGCTCCACCTGGAGCCGGGTGTTCATCTCGAGGAACACGAACTCGCCGCTCGCCGGTGACAGGAGGAACTCGACCGTGCCGGCGCCTCGGTAATCGACGGCTTCACCGGCTCGAACGGCTGCGTCCAGGATGCGGTCGCGCTGCGCCGGGCTCAGCGCGGGCGACGGAGTCTCCTCGACGACCTTCTGGTGGCGGCGTTGCACCGAGCACTCGCGCTCCCCCAGTGCGAGCACAGTGCCGTCCGCCAGCCCCAGGATCTGCACCTCGATGTGGCGCGCGGGGCTGATCAGCTGCTCGAGAAGAATCGCCGGGTCGCCGAAGAAGCGCTCCGCTCGCGTGCGCGCCGCCTCGAACGCCGCCGCGAGTTCGCCCGCGTCGGCGACGGCGCTCATCCCGATTCCGCCGCCGCCCGCCGAAGCCTTGACCATGAGCGGGTAGCCGACCCCGTCGGCGGCCGCGAGAGCCTCGTCGAGTGTCGAGAGCGGCTCCCGCGTGCCGCGGGCCACGGGAACCCCCGCCGTCTCCATGAGGTTGCGTGCGGCGATCTTGCTCGCCATCGCCTCCATGGTCTCCGGCGCCGGACCGACCCAGGCGATGCCGCTTTCGAGAACGCGACGCGCGAACGTCGCGTTCTCAGACAGGAAGCCGTACCCCGGGTGGATCGCCTCGGCGCCGTGATCCCGTGCCGCGGCGAGGATCGCCTCGATGTCGAGATAGGACGACGACGCGGGCGGAGGCCCGATGCGCACCGCGACGTCGGCTTCCTGGGTCGCGCGCGACGTCGCGTCGGCATCCGAGTGGACGAGGATCGTGCGGATGCCGAGCCGGCGCGCCGTGCGGATGATGCGGACGGCGATCTCGCCGCGATTGGCGATGAGCAGTGAGGTGAACATCTACAGCCTCCGGATGGGGTCGGGGGCCGGTCGAGCGCGGCCGTCGGCGAATGCGGGCTCGCGGAACTCGGCGAACCGCACGTCGAGCCCATCGACGGCCAGCTTCAGGAATTGATGCACGATCGCTCCGGTGGGCGCGAAGAGCTGCACGCCACCGACCGTGATGCTCCAGGCCGGCCACGCATCCGCGAGGTCGAACGGCTGCCGGTCGGCGGGAGTCAGCTCCGGCTCGGCGACCGGGCCGACGATCGGCAGCAGAATCAGCTCGGCGACTTCGGCCGGTTGCGGGCGGAACTCGGGGGTTCCGTCGGCCATGATGACGACGGGCGTGATGACGGTGCCCGACATCGCGACGTAGTCGTCGAGCTCGCCGAGCACCGTCCACTGCTCCGCCGGCACGCCGATCTCCTCCTCGGTCTCGCGGAGCGCGGCCGCGACCGCCGACTCCGATCCGTCGATCCGCCCGCCGGGGAGCGCGTACTGTCCCGCGTGCGACGCGAGCGCCTCGGGTCGCATCTCGAGCACGAAGGCGGGCGCCTCTCCCCCGACGATCGCGAGCGCGACCGCCGCCCGGCGTGCGCCCTCGGCCCGACGCGGACGGAATCCCCGGACCCGGTCGGCGAGAGCCGTCGACCGTGGCGTCACAATTGCGACCCCCCGTCGACCTGCAGTACCTGGCCGGTGACGTACGCGGCATCCGGGCCGGCGAGAAACGCGATCGCCGCCGCCACCTCCGCCGGATCGCCGATACGGCCGAGCGGGATCCGGGGCAGCCAGGTCGCACGCACGTCATCCGGGACGGCGCGGATCATCGGGGTGTCGATCGTGCCCGGCGCGACGGCGTTGCACCGGATGCCGAACCGCGCGCCCTCGAGGGCGACGGTCTTGGTCAGCCCGACGATGCCGGCCTTCGCCGCCGCGTAATTCGACTGGCCGAACGCCCCGGCGCGGGACTCCGACGAAAGGTTGACGATCGCGCCCCCGCCGTCGCGCATCGCGGCGAAGGCCGCCTGACAGCCCAGCCAGGCGCCGCGGAGGTTGACGTCGATGACCGTCTGCCACTCGTCATCCACCATCTTCATCAACGACCGGTCGCGCGTGAGTCCCGCGTTGTTGACGAGCACCGTGAGCACCCCCGGGGAGTCGGCGACGGTGCGCATGAGCTCCTCCCAGCCGGTCCGCGACGACACGTCGAGTTCGGCGGCGGCCGCATCGCCTCCGTCGCCGCGGATGCCCTCGGCGACCCGTTCCGCGTCGGCGAGCCGGATGTCGGCGAGCACGACGCGCGCTCCGCGGGCCGCGAGCAGGCGAGCCGTGGCGGCGCCGATCCCCGATCCGGCACCCGTCACGATCGCGACCTCACGCGGCATGACCGGGCCCCTCCGGCGTGCCGACGAGGTAGGTGTCGCGACCCGATTGGAGGACGACGCCGTTTTGATTGACGATCTCGATGTCGACCGTGACGATCCCGTTCCCCGGGCTCGTCCGGCTCGGACGCACCTCGACGACGACGCTGCGCTGGTGGACTGTGTCACCCGGGTAGGCCGGTGCACGGAACTTTCGCTCGATGCCGAGGTAGGCGACGATGTGCCAATCGTCGATCTCGCGGCACCGCAGCCCGCTGCCGATCGAGGTCACGAGCAGGCCGTGTGCGATCGCCCCCGCGAAGTCGGTGTTGCCTTTCACCCAGACGTCGTCGGTGTGCAACGGATTGAAGTCCCCGCTGAGGCCCGCGAACGAGACGATGTCGGCTTCGCGCAGCGTGCGCGCCGACGAGACGAACTCGGCATTCGGCCGGATGTCGGCGAAGGAGATCGCCATCAGTTCTCCCTCCCCGTGAAGGAGGCGAGCACGTGCTCGCCAACGGTTTCGAACAGCACCCGCACCGGCAGGCCGCAGACCAGGTCGTCGAGG
This sequence comes from uncultured Pseudolysinimonas sp., assembly GCA_965653335.1. GTDB lineage: Bacteria > Actinomycetota > Actinomycetes > Actinomycetales > Microbacteriaceae > Pseudolysinimonas_A. The sequence goes on along the minus strand of CBFGZU010000044.1, from coordinate 6,831 downwards.
TCGACCCCGACGATGCGAGTGGTCAGTCGCACACCTTCGACGAGGTCGACGAGGGCGAGCACGTACGGCGTCTCGTCGGCGAACTCGGCGTTCGGGGTGCGGTACACGACCGAGAAGCTGTAGAGCGTGCCGGTGCCCGCCGCCTCGACCCACTCGAGGTCATCGGCGAGGGTGCCGGGGGCGAGCGCGCGCGGGTACCAGACGAATGCGCCCGACCCCGCCGAGCGCTGGATGAGCAGCACCCCGCGCCGCGCGGCGTCGTACCAGGGAGCGTCGAGGGCGCTCGCGATCGGTGCCAGGCCCGTCATCGGTCCACCCCCAGGATCATGGTCGCGTTGGCCGACAGCGAGCCGCCCGTCGCGTTCACCAGGCATGTCTCGGGGTTCGCGAGCTGGACGCCCGGCGAATCGCCGCGGAGCTGCCGCACCCCTTCGATGAGGGCGAGCGCTCCGCGCCTCCCCGGATGGTTCGACGACAGGCCGCCGCCGTCGGTGTTGATCGGCAGAGCGCCGGTCGGCGCGATCCCGCCGTCGGCGACGAAGGGCCCCGACTGTCCGCGCTCGACGAAGCCCAGGCTCTCGAGGGCGAGCGCGACGGTGATCGTGAACGAGTCGTACAGCTGCGCGACGTCGATGTCACCCGGGCCGAGCCCCGACGTCTCGAAGGCACGGCGGCCCGAGTCGAGTGCCGAGGTGACGGTGAGGTCGGGCATCTGATTCATGGATGTCTGCCCGACCGCCTCCCCGAAGCCCAGAATCGCGATGGGCACTCCCGCGAGATCGCGCGCCCGCTCGAGCGAGGTCACGACGAACGCGCCTCCGGAGTCGGTGACGACGCAGCAGTCGAACTTGTGCAGGGGCGACGCGATGAGCGCCGAGCCGACGACCTCGTCGACGGTGAGCGGGTCACGGAATCGCGCGTGTGGGTTAGCGGCGGCGTTCGCCCGCATCTGGACGGCGATCTCGGCGAGCTGCTCGCTCGTCGTCCCGAACTCGTGCATGTGCCGCTGGGCCGCGAGCGCGTAGGTCGCGACCGTCGTCGGCCCGTAGGGAACCTCCCACTGACCCGGCCCCCAGGCTCCGATGTTGTAGTCGGGATACGGCACGACCGACGATCGGCCCGACGCCGCGTAGCTGACGACGACGACATCCGCGAGTCCGGCCTCGATCGCGGCCACGGCGTGTCCCGCGTGGGAGACGAACGCGGCCCCGCCGAGGTCGCTCGAGTCGATCCATCGCGGGCGGGCGCCGAGGTACTCGATGACTTCCGCGACGCTGAGCTGCCAGCCCGATTCCGGCGGGAAAGTCGCCGTCGTGGCGAACCCGTCGACGTCGGCGAGCGTCAGCCCCGCGTCGCGGAGCGCCCCCGCGACGACTTCGGCGTGGATCTCGAACGGATGCACGCCGGGCGCGACGCGGCGCGGCGATTCGTACACCCCGACGATCGCGGCGGCGCCGCGAGGAAAGCGATTCATGCCGACTCCTGACGCTGAGACGAGGCACGTCGCCCGGAGACGACGAGGAAGATCGCGCCTCCGATGACGACGAGAGCGATGAGGAGCACCGAGACGGCGGCGACCGCGGGCGTCACCCCGCTGCGAAGGAGCGAGTAGAACGTCACGGGGAGGGTCTTGTTGAGGCCCGCCTGGAACAGCGCGACGACCGTCTCGTCCCACGACGTCATGAAGGCGATGACGGCCGAGCCCACGAGACCTGGCACGATGCCGGGGATCACGATGGTCCAGAAGGTGCGGGTCCGCCCGATGCCCATCGACCACGCGGCTTCTTCGAGCGAACTGTCGAGATGGGAGAGGGCGTTGCCGATGACGATGAACGAGAACGGCACGCACAGGATGGCGTGCGCGATCACGAGTCCCAGATCGGTACCGACGAGTCCGATGCGCAATTGCACGTCGAAGATGCCGATCGCGAGGAGGATGACGGGGATGATGAGCGGGGCGAACGCGACCGCTTGCACGACGCTGCGCAGCGCACGGCTCTGCAGCCCCGAGTTGATGCGCGCGAGGATGAGCCCGATGGCGGTGGAGACGATCGCCGTCACGACCCCCACTCGCAGGCTCTTCGCGATCGAATCGGTCCACGAGCGCTGCGCGAACACCTGCCCGAACCAATCGAACGTGAAGCCCTGCGGCGGGAACGCGATCTGCGAGGTCGTGCCGAATGCCGCCGGGATGGTGATGAGCAGCGGGACGAGCAGCAACACGAGCACGAGCACGGTGACGATCCACGCGACGACGGTGGGGATCGATCGCGGCAACGGCTCGCGCGCGACGGTGCCGCGGCTCGCGCGGCCACCCGGCGCGAGGATCGACGTTCCGCCCAGACGCATGGCGATGAGGTATCCGACGAGGCTCAGCACGAGCAGCACGATGCCCGCTGCGCTCGCCCGGCCCCAGCGGTAGACGCCGATCTCCTGCTGGATGAACACGGGGATCGTGAGATCTTGCGGGCCGCCCAGGATGGCCGGGGTGAGGAAGAACCCCAGCCCGAGAACGAACACGAGCATGACGGCGCCGACGATGGTGCCACGGATCTGGGGAAGGTAGATGCGGAAGAACGCCTGCCGCCCGGAGGCGCCCATCGTGCGGGCGACGGTCATGAGGCTCGGGTCGAGGCCCGACATCCCGGCGTGGAGGATGAGGATCATGTACGGCAGCAGGTAGGCGACCATGCCGACGACCACGGCGGGGCTGTTGAACAGCAACTCGTAGGGTCCCAGGCCGAAGGTGCCCAGGATCGAGTTGACGACTCCCCGCCGTCCGAGGATCGCGGTGAATGCGAAGAGGCGTACGAGGATCGACACCCAGAACGGGATCATGATCAGCACGAGGATGACGAAACTGGCCCGGGCGGAGAGCCGCGACATCAGGTACGCCACCGGGAACGCGAGCAGGAGCGTCAGTACGGTCGACGACGCCGCGAGGCCGAAGGTGCGGAAGGTGACCCGTCGCAGCAGTTCGTCGCCGACGACGCTCTGATAGTTGGCGAACGTCAGGTCGTCGAAGGTGATCGCGCCGCTCGCGCTGAGACTGCGGATGATGATCGTCACGATCGGCCAGACGAGCGAGATCGCGAAGAGCGCCGCCGGGATCGCGAGCAGCAGAATGGTGGCCAGGCGCGGCTTCAGTCGCCGCGTGCGACGCGGATCGGAGATCGCCGCGAGGTACTCCGTGTGCGTGCTCATGGCCGCAGGAGCCTTCCGGTCGGGGTCACGGTTCCCGCTGTGCGTCGAGCGAGGTCGAGCAGCCGACCGAGATACCGGCGCGTGTCCCGGGGGTCGATCATCTCCTCGAGGCCGAACTTCTCGACGGTGCGCCACGGGGAGGACTGCGCGGCGAATCGTTCCTGGATCTCCCGCCGCTTCTCGGCGGGATCCTCGGCCTCGGCGATCTCCCGCGCGAAGGCCGCTTCGACGCCGCCGGCGACCGGCATGTCGCCCCAGGTTCCGCTCGGCCAGGCCAGACGGATGCTGCGGCGGTTGGCGGCGCCCGTCGCTTGCCCTGCGAGCCCGTACGAGCGCCGCACCTGGATGGAGTACACGGGAACCTCGGCCTGCTGAATGGCCTGCACGGCGCGGGCGCCTTTGCGCAGGACTCCGGACCGCTCGGCATCCGGACCGATCATGAATCCGGGGACGTCGATGAGGTAGACGATCGGCAGGTGGAAGGCGTTGCAGGTCTCGACGAATCGCGTCTGCTTCTCCGACGAGTCGGCGTCCATCGCGCCCGCGAGGTGCCGGTTGTCGGTCGCGAGGATGCCGACCGAGTGGCCGGCGATCCGGGCGAGACCGGTGCGCAGCGATCGCCCGTAGTCGGGCGTCATCTCGAAGAACTCGCCGTCATCGACGAGCGCGCGCACGAGCGCGTGCACGTCGTAGGCGCGGCGGCCGTTCGGCGAGACGATCGACAGCACGTCGTCGCCGAGCCGCTCCGGAACCTCGGCAGGCCGCGCCTCGGGAAGCTCCCACGCGTTGAGCGGCAAGTAGCCGAGGAACCGGCGGATCTGGTCGAACGCCTCGTCTTCGGAGTCGACGGCGTTGTCGATGAGCCCCGACACCCGGGTGTGCACCTCGGCGCCGCCGAGCTCGAGCTTGCCGATGTCGATTCCCATGGCTTGCTTGACGAGCGGCGGCCCGCCGGCGAACAGGCAGCCCGTCTCGCGCGTCATGACCGAGAAGTGCGAGATGACCGCTCGCGCGGCGGAACTGCCGGCCGTGGGGCCGAGCACCGCCGTCACGACCGGCACCCGCCCGAGCAGCTCGAAGACGGGGAACACGGGAACGGTGGCGAGGAGTTCGGGGTAGCCCTTCTCCTCCTGGAGCGCGACGCTCCCGCCGACGCCGTTCATGAGCAGCACGAGCGGGATGCGGTATTCGAGCGCGAGTTCTTCGACGAACCCGCCCCACGCGCCCTTGTAACGCACGAGGTGGACGCCGACGCCGCCGCCCTCGATCGTGAAGTCCTCGGCGCCGACGGCGACGGGCCGGCCGTCGATCTCGGCGAGACCGCAGACGAACGTCGACGGCTTCGCACGGCCTCCCGCCGAGGGCGTCGTGACGAACGTGCCGAATTCGAGGAAGGTGCCGTCGTCGACGAGCTGCTCGATGCGCTCCCGCGCGGTTCCACGGCCGGCGGCTCGTTCGCGCGCGATGCGCTCGTCACCGCCGCCGGCGTACGCGACCAGCCGCCGCTGTTCGAGATCGGCGAGCAGCTCCTCCCACATCGGGTCGACGGCGCTCATCGGGAGATCCCCAGGATCTCGAATACGTTCTCAACGAGTTCCGGCCTGAGCACCTTGCCCGACGGGGATCGCGCGATCGATGAGGTGAAGATGACGTGCTTGGGCTTCTTGTAGGAGGCGATGCGTTCTTTGACGAATTCGACGAGTCCGCTCTCGGTGAGATCCGACGTCTCGGATCGGATCACGACCGCGCACACGGCTTCGCCGGCCTCCGTGTCCGGCACCCCGACGACCGCGACATCCACGACTTGGGGGTGCTCCCGGATGGTGTTCTCGATCTCCGCCGGGTAGATGTTCTGACCCTTCGAGATGATCATGTCCTTCGTCCTGCCCACGATGTAGAGATAGCCCTCGTCGTCGATGCGACCGAGGTCGCCCATGTCGAGCCAGCCGTCCCGCAGCACGGCATCGCTCAGCTCGGGAGCGTTCCAGTACCCGGAGGTGATCGACGGTCCCGCCGTCCAGACCGGGCCGATCGCGCCGATCGGAGCGGAACCGCCCATCGGGTCGACGATCGCGATGAGTTGCCCACCCGCCGCGCGCCCGACCGAACCGGGATGCGCGTCGATCTCGTCATCCCGCAGCAGGGTCGCGATTCCCGACTCGGTCGACCCGTACGCGATGCACAGACTCACGTGCGGCCAACGGGTGCGGAACCGGCGCATCGTCTCGGGCGGGCAGTTCTCGCCGCCGGTGAGCGAGAAGCGCAACGTGGCCAGGTCGATGGAGCGCTCGCGGTCGGCCTCGAGCATCGGATCGATCATCGACGGGTAGATGAGGGCGTGGGTGACCTCCCACTCGTCCATGAGGTCGCTCATGGCGTGCGGCGTCCAGCCGCGACTGGGCATGATCGTCACGGTGCCCCCCGCGAGGAAGGTCGGGATGCTCTGCTCGTTCATCGCGGCGGTGTTGTACATCGGCCCGGTCAGCATCGTCACGGCCGAGCTGTCGATGCCGTAGTAGAGGGCCTGCTGCATCCCGCACCACAGGATGCTGCCCTGGCGCATCTCGACGCCCTTCGGACGGCCCGTCGTCCCGGACGTGTAGAGGATCAGCTGCACGTCGGTGTAGCGCAATTCGAGAGCGGCATCGTCGGTGGCCGCGAGCTCGTCGAACTCGGGTCCGGACGCGCGGTCGTCGAGCACGATGAGTCGGGAGACGTCGCGCGCGGGGTCGGCCGTCATCGCCTCCCGCATCGTGGGGAGGAGCTCGGCCTGGGTGACGATGATGCGCGGATCGCTGTCCTCGAGCACGAAACCGATCTCCCGGGAGGTCAGCCGGAAGCTCACCGGCACGAGGGTGAGACCCGCGTACGCGCAGGCGAAGTACAACTCGAAGATCTCCCCGCGGTTGACCAGGTGCGACGCGACCCGATCCCCGGGTCGCAGTCCCGCGGCGACGAAGGCGGTGGCAAGCCCCCGCGCGCGACGGCGCAGGTCGGCGTAGCTCCGTTCGCCGTCGATCCAGCGCAGTGCGGGCCGGGCGCCGTCGACGTGTCCCGGTAGCGCCAGGTGCCCGAGAATCCACGAGACGTCGGCGTGCGCCGCGGGTAGCGCCGAGCCCAGGCCCGGGCGGATCATGCCGCCCCCTCGACGGCGTTCGCCGCCGCGGGTCGCGCGGTCGGCGGGGCGAGCCGGTTCACCCATTCCCGCACGGGCGAGGCGGTGCGAAGCCGCGACATCAGTTCTTCGTTGAGGATCGCCTGGATGCTGAGGCCATCGGTGAGAGCGACGAGGTCCATGGCGACGATCTCGGCATCCAGCGCGGAGTCGAGGTCGCCGAGCTCTTGCGCCGCGCGCACCGCGCGAGCGGTCTGGTGCCGCCACTTGCGAAGGTAGCCGTCGACTTCGACCCGCACCTGCTCGTCGGTCGCTGCTTCGGCGTAGAAGAAGACGAAGATCCGGGTGAGGGCGAGCCGTCGGTTGTCGAGCGGGAGTTCTTCTTCGAGAACCGCTTCGAGCGCTTGGCGACCCACGAGCAGGCTGTTGAGCTCGAGTTGTCGCTCGCCCGCCAGCTCGCCCGCGCGACGGAGCGCTCCGAGCAGCAGGTCGTGCCGGTCGCGGAAGTAGTG
>CBFGZU010000043.1:0-15713 GCA_965653335.1 uncultured Pseudolysinimonas sp. | reverse complement strand
CGATCGGCTATTTGCCCGACTTCGTGCCTTCGGATGCCGAAATGGGCACGAAGTCGGGCAAATAGCCGCTCCGATCCGCGGCGCGATAGGTCGAGTTCACGACGATCGGGAGGTGGTCGGACGCTCCCCGCGGCAGTGTTTCGACGCCATCAATCTCCATGCCGGCGCTCGTCGCGAAGTCGAAGTGCCCGCGCACGACCTTGTAGCGCGTGTAGGTGCGCGCGTCGCTCAGGGTGAGGTCGTAGCCACCCCTGAGCATGCGGGTGCCGAGCCGCGCTTTGCCGAGCGGGTAGTTGTAGTCGCCGACCATGAGGGTCGGCAGGCCCGGCCCGAGGTCGCGCAACCGGTCATGCGCGGAGGCGATCTGGTGCCGACGCAATGAGTTGAGCGCGGTGAGCGGCGACGCATGGAATGACGCGACGAGCAGCTCGCGATCGTGCTCGACATCCCGGAGGCGTGCCGCGAGCAGCCGCTCGTGAGCCGGCGACGCGATGCGGTCGTGCCAGCCCTTCTTCAGGGCGAACGCCTTCGTCTGCAGCGACTCGAAGCGGTCGCGGCGGTGATAGATCGCGAGCCCCAGCCGGTTGCGATGCGTCGAGTCGGCGAGGTGCAACGGGCCGAGTTCCGCCGGCAGCGCCGTCGTCAGGCACTCCTGCAGACAGAGGATGTCGAGGTCGTGCTTCTCGGTGAGCGCGACGAGTTCGCCGGCCGCTTTGTGCTTCTCGAGGTTGTAGCTGAGGGTGCGCACCCCTCAACGCTATTGCCGCGACGCCTCCCGAACACAGGCTTGACGCCGGATCTCACCGCAATGACTCAGACGGGAGGGTAACCAGCGCCGCCGCTCGGCATCACCTTCAGCCACCGGAACGGGCTCGCCTCAGGGTCGCTTTCAACGCGATCTCCACGGCTTCGGAGTCCTCGTCGGCTCGCCACGCCACCCTCAAATGCACGTCGGGCAGACTCTCGACCGATTCCGCGTCGAGAGGGATGAAACGGATGCCGGGGTTGACGACGGAGTCTGCAACGGAGCGCAGGGCCAGATGACAGCCCATCTCCGCTTGGACGAGCGCGAGGCACGAGGCGGTATCCGGTGCGAACTGGACGATGTTGATCGCGACACCGTGCTGGTAGCCCAGTCGCCAGAGCCGATCGGTCGTGACCGATCCGTCGATGTGCGGAAGCGAGACGAAAGGTTCACCCGCGATCCGAGGGAAGGAGATCGATTCTGAATCCGACAGTCGGTGAATTCGAGGGAGGACCGCGACGAGGCCGTCCTCCGCCATCACGCGGGTCGAGATTCCCGGTGGGGTGTGATCCCATCGTCCGACGGCGACATCGATTTCGTCCGCCACGAGTCGAGGCAGCATCGAATGGGACGTGGCTTGTGCCGAAAGGTCAAGCCGGATACCGGGATGGTCGGCGCGCATCTCGCGGGCCACACTCGCCACGATCGGGTGGGCCGCCACTCCCGAGTACTCGATGCGAACCGTTCCCGCCTCGCCCGACTGCACCGACTGCACGACCACTTGAGCGCGCCGGACGGCCTCGAGCGTGGCTCGCGCCGGCTCGATCAGCGCCTCGCCGCTCGGTGTCAGTGCGACCGTTCGGGTGTTTCGCTCGAAGAGACGCGCGCCGAGCTCGATCTCCAGCCGGGTGATGGTGCGGCTGAGCGGTGACTGCGCCATGAAGAGTCTCTCGGCGGCGCGACCGAAGTGGAGCTCCTCGGCGACCGCTAGAAACGCCTCAAGCTGCCGCACATCCATGTGGCCTCCGCACCAATTGAGTCAGTCCGCGTTGCGCCGGATGTGGGCGCTGCCTTGATGTCATTCTCCGGGCCGGAGCATGACTTTGCCCGCTGTCTCCGGCGAGCGAGCAGCCTCGATCGCCGTCGCCACCTCACGAAAACCCAGAACGTGCGATATCGCCGGCGTGAGGTCGAGGCCGCTCCGCTCGACGAGACGCAGCGTCGGCTCCCAGATCGCGGGCTCCGCGCCGTTCGAGCTGAAGATGCGGAGGTCGCGTTCGTGAATGTAGCGCAATGGCACGTCGTGCGCGTCGGTGCTGCTGAGACCCATGAACAGGATTCGACTCGCGCGATTCGTCAGCGCGAACGTCGCGGCTTGGGCGCTCGGATGGCCCGAGCCCTCGGCGACGAACTCCACGCCGTCGCTGCCGACCGTCTCGAAGACCGCCTGCCGGACCGCCTCGCCCGCGCCGGAGGGCAGCGCGGCGACAGCACCCACCTGGGTCGCCAGAGCGCGACGGCGCGCGCTTGGGTCGACCGCGACAACCGTCGCGCCGGCCGCCGCGAGGACCCCAACGAGGGCCAGGCCGAGGGTTCCGCATCCGAAGACGACGGCGGTGTCGCCCGGATCCACGCCGCCCGATCGTCGGATTCCGGCCACGGCACAAGCCGTGGGTTCGATCATCGCGGCACGTTGCGCGTTCACGCTCTCGGGAACGACCAGGCAGACTCCGGCCGGGACGGCGAACACATCGGCCATCGCGCCGCGCGCTCCGGTCAGCCCGAACCAGCCTCCCCCGCCAAGAACGCCGTGGCCGATGACCAACTGACCGACGGCGAACCCGGTGACCCCCGCGCCGACGTCCACCACGCGTCCCGACCACTCATGCCCCAGCACGACCGGGTAGTCGACGGGCATCTTCTCATCGAAGTGCCCAGCGAGCAGCTCGAGGTCCGACCCGCACACCCCGACGAACTCAGGTGTCACGAGCAACTCACCTGGGGCGCACTCTGGCGCGGCCCACGGCTCGACGCCGAAGGTCACGTCCGCACCGTCGCGACGAACAATGACCGCATCGATCGTGCTCATGCGGTCCCCGTGACTGCCGACGGAACGGTGATCTCGTAGCTCGGGAATCCCGCGGCGGCCTCCGCCTCCGTCATCTGGACGTAGTCGCGGAGGCCACCGGTATAGAAGTTGAGGGTGTTCACCTGACGTTTGCCGGGGATGTTGGCGCCGAAGATCCATCCTCCCGTCTCCAGGAAGAGCGACCCCTCGACCGCGTCCCGGCAGGTCTGCATCCAGGCCTCTTCGGCTTCGGGCCGGAGGTCCATCTGACCACCTGGCCGAGCTGACAGCGCCCGGACGGCGCTCGTGATCCAGTCGGTCTCGGCTCCGATCGCGATCGGCAGATTCACGAATGGACCATTCGGCCCGAGCACCATGAACAGGTTGGGGAAACCCGCCACCGATATCCCGAACCTGCTTCGCGGCCCGTCGGCCCAGTGATCGTTGAGCGCCACACCGCCCACACCGCGGATGTCCATGCGGCGATAATTGCCGTCCACCGCGTCGAACCCGGTCGCCAACACGATCAGGTCGACTTCATGCAAGGTTCCGTCCTCGGTGACGATGCCGGTCTCGGTGAGTTCGCGAATCGGAGTCTCGCGAAGACTGACCAGCGAGACGTTCGATTGGTTGAAGATCTCGTAGTAGCCGTGGTCGCAAATCGGCCGACGAGCGTACGGCTCCGTCGGCGTCAACTTGCGTGCCGTATCCGGGTCGCGCACGATCTCGGCGATCTTGCGCTTGATGAAGTCCGCCGCAGCGTTGTTCGCCGCCCGATCCGTCGCGAGATCGCTGAACGTCTCATACAGGAACGCCATGTTGCCGCCGCGATCCCAGACCTCCTGGAAGATCGCTTCGCGTTCCTCCTCCGAGACGCTGAACGCGCTGCGCTCCACCTCGTCGAGGCCGAACCCGACCTTGGACGTGCGCGCGCGCGCCCACATCTCCTCGATCGACGCCTCGAACATCGCGACCTCGTCGTCGGTGTACGCGCGGTTGCGTGCAGGAACCGAGTACTGGGGCGTTCGCTGGAACGATGTCAGGTGGCCGACGCGGTCGGCGATGGTGGTCATGAACTGCACCCCCGTCGAACCGTTGCCGATCACTCCGACCCGCATGCCCGTGAGGTCGAGCTCCTCGGGGTAGGCGGCCGTATGGACGATGCGCCCCTGGAATCGCTCAACCCCCGCGAAGTCGGGAACGTTCAGCGCCGACAGCACCCCCAGAGCCGTGACGAGGAATCGGGCTCGATACGAACCCCGGCTCGTCTCGACATTCCAGATACCCGACGACTCATCGAAGATCGCGCTGACGACCACGGTGTCGAGCAGGATGCGTTCACGCAATCCCCAGAGATCGACGGCCTCCTCGAGGTGCGCGCGAATCTCCGGCGCCGTCGCGTACCGCGATCGCCACGTGCTTGCCGAGTACAGTTCACGATCCCCCGGAAGTTTGTAGAGCTCGCTATGAGTGTCGGAGAGCGCGCCCGGGTAGCGGTTCCAGAACCAGGTGCCGCCGATGCCGGACCCCTTCTCGACGAGACGAGCATCGAGGGCGGCTTCCGCCGTGAGCTTCCGCAGCGCCAGGATCCCGCCCATGCCCGCCCCGACGACCAGGGCGTCGATCTCCGTCGCCACCGATGTCATGCATCACTCCCTTGTTCACACACCACGACAACGCTGCTCTACGCCCGTCTTGGGACACTACGTTTCCTGGATGCACGCCGCCAGTCGCCATTGATGCGAACCGGGTGCCCGATTGTTCCGACATTCGCAAATGAACGACTCGACTCGCGCGAGTTCGCCGCCCCGGCGCTCACACCATCTCGGACACGAGGTCGACCTCGGTCGGCGGCGAATCGGGATCGATCGATGTCTCCGAGGCGATCTTGCCGTCCTTCATCACGAGGACCCGGTCGGACATCGCAATGATCTCCGGGAGGTCATCGCTGATCAGGACGATCGACACCCCTCGGCGGGTGAGCTCTTCGAGGAGTCGGTAGATCTCCACCTTCGCCCCCACATCCACGCCATTGGTGGGGTTGTCGAGGATGAGCACCTGGGACTTCAACGTCGTCCACCGGGAGAGAAGAACCTTCTGCTGGTTGCCGCCGCTGAGGCTTGAGAGCGGGGCGTCCGGAGAGGAGGTCTTGATGTTCATCTGCGCGATCGCCGCACGAGTGTCTTTCAGTTCCTTTCGCCGGTCGAGAATCAAACGACCCAAGGCCGCGCCGACCTCGGGCAATGTGAGGTTGTTGGCGACCGACATGCCCAGAATGATCCCGTCCTTGTGACGCTCGGGGGGCACATAACCCAACCCCGCGCGGATGCCGGCCCGCGCGCCCACCTGCTTCGCGGAGGCGCCATCGACGTCGATCGTGCCGGTGGCCGCCCCCTGACCGAGTTCGAAGAGAACCCTCCCCAGCTCAGATTTGCCCGATCCCACCACCCCGGCGATTCCGAGCACCTCTCCCGGCATGACGTGGAGGGTCACATCCTCGAAGCCGGGAGCAGTGAGGCCCGACACCACCAGACGCGGAGTCGCCCCCTGCTCGGCTCGATGTGAACGACGATGACCCCCCGACTCGCGGCCCACCATGAGCGTATGGATCTGCGTCTCGGAGAGCGCTCGCGGGTCGCTCTGATGGCTGACGATCTCGCCATCCTTCACAATCACGATGCGATCACTCAGCTCGAGGACCTCATCGAGCCGGTGTGAGACGAAGATCTGTGCGGCGCGATCACGTAAACGCCGCACGAAGTCGAGAAAGAAGGCGATCTGCTCGCGCGACAGCGCACTCGTCGGCTCGTCATAGAGAATGACGGGACGTTCGATTCCGAGAAGCCGGGATTGGGCCAGGGATCTGACGATCTCGACCAACTGGCGGTCGGCGAACGTCAATGTACTGGTCTCCGCGGTCGGCGAGATCGATATCTCCAGCTCGTCGAAGACCTCCTGGGTAAGACGGTTCATCCGGGTGGAGTCGAGAACTCCCGCCCGCACGAAGCGCCCCTCTTGCGCCAAGAAGACATTCGCCGCGACCGAGATGTTGGGCACGAGCGCCTGGTGCTGGAAGATGCGAAAGACGCCCCCCATCGTCGCGTCACGGTAGGTGGTGAACTGCACGGAGGATCCCCCGAGAATCACCTCCCCCGCATCCGGTTTCGTCGTGCCGCTGATCATGTTGAGCAGCGTCGACTTTCCCGCACCGTTCTCACCGACGAGTCCCAGCACTTCGCCCACGGCGACCTCGAAAGACACACCCTGTACCGCCGTGACGGGTCCGTACGTCTTGGCGAGATTCACCACCTGAAGCAGGGGCACGCCTTGCTTCGTTTCTGCGTCCATGGTCGCCTACTTGATGACACTCAGTTTGGAGCGGTCCAGCGTCAAGGCGACCGCGAGAACGACGACGACGCCTTGGATGATGGCTTGCATGTAGGGCTGTACCCCCATCGTGTTGAGCCCGACGCTCAGGGTCGTGATCACGAGCACCCCGAGGATCGTGCGATACACGCCGCCCACACCGCCGGTGAGGGCTGTCCCGCCCATGACGACGGCGGCGATCGCGTCCAACGTGAGCCGGTCTCCCATGCCCGGTGTCGCCGCTCCGACGCGAGCGGTGAGCATGACACCGGCGACCGCGGCCAACGCGCCCGAGAGCACCAGAACGAGGAGCTTCATCCGTCGAAGCGGGATCCCCGCGAGACCGCTCACGGCTTCGGCACCGCCCATGGCGTACGTGTAGCGCCCGAATCGCGTCTTCAGTCCGAACGCCGAAAATACGGCCCAGAGAACGAGCGCGACGAGCGCGATGTTGGGGACGGGCCCGAGCAGGAAACCTTGCGATATGAACTGGAATTCGGGATTGAAGATCTGCACGGGCCGACCCCCGACGAACCATAGACCGACGCCGGTGAGGGCAAGGCTCATGCCGAGAGTCGCGAGGAAGCTCGGGACTTTGACGTAGGCGAAGAGCACGCCGTTGATGAACCCTGCGGCGACACCGACCGCGACACCGGCGAGGACCGCGAAAGCCCAGTTTCCGTCCTTCGCGACTGTGGCGGCAACCAGGCCGGCGAGCGTCACGATCGCCCCGACGGAGAGATCGATACTGCCCATGAGAACCACGAACGTCACCCCGATCGCGACCACGAGGAGAACGGAGGACTCGCGAAGGACGGTCAACAAAGTGCCAGGTTGGAAGAACGACGGGGCGAGGACCGAGAAGAGGAGGGCCAACACGACGATCGCCGTGATAGGCAGCAGAATTCCCCCCGCGAATCGGAGAGGGTTGAAGGTCCTCATCATTGAGCTCCTAGTACTGGGGTGGCTGAGTCCAGGTGCGCGTGGCGCCTGGCGATCGGTGGGTCTCGGACGGCGCCCGAGACCCACCGATCCTGGTGACCTACGGACGGACCAACTTCCAGTGCTCGTCCCATTCGGCGTTCACGGCATCGATGTCACTCAATGCCGCCTCGTACTCGGCCGGGTACTCGAAGCCGGCCGGCTGGGGCTCGATGCTGGACCACATCTCATCGATGTCGAGTACCCGGAGGCCGTTCTGCGGATCCCAGTCGTCCGGGTGAGCGACGCGGCTCATCTTCACCCAGTCGTACGGATCGTTCGAGCCGGTGTAGGTGTCGACATAATCGTCGACGGTCTCTGCTGTCACGAAGAGGCCGCTCTGCCACAACTGACGGTTGAGCGCGCTCGGTACCTGGCCCCCCTTGCAGAAGTCGAGTGCTTGCACGAAGCTCCACCCGGCCTGCCATTGGGGAAGGCTCGAATAGCTGCCGAAGATCTGCCCGTTCTGGATGAGCTCCATCGTGCTGAGGTTTCCGTCCATGCCGGTGATGGGCGGCAACGCGTCACCCGTGACGCCGACCTCTGTCAGGGCGTTCAACGCACCGATCGCCACGTCGTCGTTCTGACCGAACACTCCATCGATCTTGTCGATGCCGAACCGTGAGATGATTCCCGCCATCGCGTTACGTGCGTCATCGCGGTTCCACTCACCGGGCTCCTCGGCAAGGACGGTGATGCCCGGGTTCTCGGCGAGAGCTTTGTCGAATCCGCCGTTCCGTTGCGTGTCCGGAACGGCACCGGGGTGTCCGGTGAGGTGCACGACGTTGCCCTTCCCCTCCATCTCCTCGAAGAGCGCGCTCGCGACCTCGTAGGCCGCGTCGAAAGACGCTCCGGTGTAATAGCCCACGTACTGGTCGCCGCTGTCGAATGGCGACGTCCACGGCGGCTGCTCCCAGCTGTTGACGAAGCAGACGTCGTTCTGCTCGGCGATGTCCGCCATCGCCGGGACATTCGCCGGATCGGGCGCGACCACGAAGAAGATCTTCACGCCGGCATCGACCTGCTGCTGGAACTGCGAGAGTTGCGTCGCGGGATCACCGTCGTTGGCGAGACCGACGTACGTGCCGTTGAAAGCGGTCACGGCACGCTGAGCCCCGTCGTTCCAGCTGGAGAAGTAGTCGTTACTCATGGTCGTGAACAACGAGACCACCGTCTCGCCCTTCAGATCGACTGAGGCAGGTAGATCGGCAGCTGGGCCGCCGGTGCCGGTTGAGGAACATCCGGCCAACGCCAGAATTATGACCGCGACGCCGGCGACCAATCCCTTCTTGCTGTTCATTTCACTCCTTTGTGACGATGTTTCCAGCGAAGCTCGCTTGTTGAGTCATTCTGATCACCGCCTGAGACCTTTTCCAGCGTCGGTGGCCCGCTTTATGTCGGCCACTATTGCGCTCTGGAGAAAAATGAGCATGCGGCAATTCGTCGCCCTCCGATGTGCGGGCATGCCGAAATCATTCGCCGGTTTCTGGCCGCCAGCAATTTCGGAATCACTCGGTGGTGACATCGAGTTTTGGGTCAGGAAGAACCCCGGGTCGCCCGGAACTCCGCGGCACCGCCGATGTGATCCAGGACGACAGTCGTCATCCCTCCGCTGATGTTGAGCGTCGCCCCCGTGATACTCCGCGCGTCCTCACTCAGGAGGAACGCGACCGCTTTGCCGATCTCGTCGGCTGTCTGAGCGCGACCAACGGGTACGGGCAGCAGGTGCCGGGCGAAGAGCTCGTCGGCGGGCTCGCCGGTCTCGGCGGACTCCTGTTCGAGGATCCGCTCCCAGATCGGCGTGCGAACGATACCGGGGCAGAGCGCGTTGATCGTGATGTTCAGCGGGCCGAAGTCGAAGGCCACGCTCGTGGTGAATCCGATGACCCCGGCTTTGGACGCCGCATACGCCGCCTGCACTGCAGCGGGAGTAACCCCGGAGATCGAGGCGATGTTGACGATCGCGCCACCCCCGTTGTCCGCCAGCACGGTTCCGACGGCGTGGGTAGCCCGGAAGGTCCCCTCCAGATTCACCCGCAGCACACGCGTCCACTCCTCCTCGGAATTGAGCAGGAAATGTTTCACGAGCGCCACCCCGGCACAGTTCACCAGGCCCCAGGCGTTGCCGACTTCTCGCGCCGCCTCCTCAAGCAAGGGGCCCGCCTCAGGGCTCGTGATATCGGTCGCGACGATTCGCACCGCGGGGAGCGCAGCGGCCACGTCGGCCAGGCGCTTGGCATCCAGGTCGACGAGGATCACCCCGTAGCCGGCGGCCGAGACCGTCTTCGCGACCCCTTCACCGATTCCCGAAGCACCACCCGTGACGACGACCCACCGTTGGGTGCCGGACTGCGAATTCATAACGCTCCTTTCGTGACGACGCTCGTCGTCGGCCTTCGACTCGCCGTGACATCCGTCAGGCGATCCGGATCAGCTTCTTGTTGGCGAACTCGTCGAGTCCGAATCGACCGAGCTCGCGACCGATGCCCGAGGCCTTGACCCCGCCGAACGGCAGGCCCGGCTGGCTGCGGATCACGGTGTTCAGCCCCACCATTCCGGCTTCGAGACGGTCGGCGACCGAGTTCGCGGCCTGGGGGTCTCGCGAGTACACCGACGCCGCGAGCCCGAATCGGCTATCGTTCGCGAGCCTCACGGCTTCGTCGATCGAGTCGACGCGGTACAGCACCGCGACGGGGCCGAACAACTCCTCGTCGTACGCCCGCATGCCGGGGGCGACTCCGGAGATGACCGTGGCCGGGTAGTAGGCACCGTCGCCCTCGGGGACCTGCGCCCCGACATGAACGGTGGCCCCCTTCGCGACGGCGTCGTCGACTTGCTCGGCCAGCTCGGCTCGCCCGGCCGTCGACGCCATCGGGCCCAGGCGCGTCGCCGCATCGAGGGGGTCACCCGCGACCCAGGCGCGAGCGCGATCGACGAACGAGGCGACGAACTCATCCCAGACGCTCGAGTGCACGATCATCCGCTTGGCCGAGGTACACGACTGACCGGCGTTGGTGAACCTGCTCTCGGCCATCGTCACCGCTATCTCCAGATCGGCGTCCTCCATGACGATGAAGGGATCGGACCCTCCGAGCTCGAGCACGGTCTTCTTGAGGTGGTGGCCCGCGAGCGCGGCGACGCTGCGTCCGGCTTCCTCGGATCCCGTGAAAGTGACCCCTCGAATCCGTTCGTCGGCGATCACCGCAGCGATCTGACCGGACGAGACGAGCAGATTCCGGTAGACGCCCGGCGTCGTCGTCGCCTCGAGGATGATCTGCTCGAGCAGGAGCCCGGTCTGAGTGCAAGCTCGCGCCTGCTTGAGGACCACGGTGTTGCCCAGGAGCAACGCCGGGGCCGCGAAGCGCGCCGTCTGGTAGAGCGGAAAGTTCCACGGCATGATGCCCAAGACCGCGCCGATCGGCGCGGTCCGCACGAGCGCGCGGCCGCCGCCGGCGACGTCGAGCTCCTCGTCTCTCAGCAGGTCGGGGCCCTTCTGGGCGTAGTACTCGTAGATGCTCGCGGAAAGGTCGATCTCACTCATCGCCTGCGTGACCGGCTTGCCCATCTCACGTGACATCGCGTGAGCCAGATCTGTTCGACGCTCGCGATGCAACTCCGCGACCCGTTGCAGCACGTCGCTCCGCCCTCCGATCGGCACACGAGACCACGCCTCATAGGCCTCCGCGGCGAGATCGATCGCCTCGCGAATCGCCGAGTCGGTCATGAGTTCGTAGCTGGCGAGTTCGGCCCCGGTTCGCGGGTCGATGGTCGCATAGCTGGACATGAGTTCTCCTTCTTCGGCAGATCGAGAAATCAGACCGACGCCGCGACCCGGATGTCGTAGCTCGGGTAACCGTCGTCGATCTCGGCGTCGGAGATGCGGATGTAGCTGTCCAGACCGCCGACATAGAAGTTGGCAGTCTTCGCCTTCCGCTTGCCGGGGATGTTGTTTCCGAAGATCCACGAACCCGTCTCGAGGAACAAGGAGCCCTGAAGTTCATCGAGACACGTGTCGAGCCACCGCTCCTCGACCTCCGGCAGCAGTTCGATGGACCCCCCGCCGCTCTCGACGAGGTGACCGATCGTGCGGGCGATCCACCGCGACTGGATGCCGATCGCGGCCGGGTTGTTCACGAACGGGCCGTTCGGTCCGAGGATCATGAAAAGGTTCGGAAAGCCGCTCACGGTGATCCCGAGATGGCTCCGGGGAGCGTCCGCCCAGTGCTCGCTCAGCAGCTCGCCTCCCCGGCCCGTGATCTGCACTCCGCGATAGCTGCCCTCGACGGCATCGAAGCCCGTCGCCATCACGAGCACGTCGAACTCGTGCAGCTGCCCGTCGCTCGTCACCGCGCCGCGGTCGGTGAACGTCACGATGGGCGTCTCTCGCAGACTCACGAGGTCGACGTTCTTCTGGTTGAAGATCTCGAAGTACCCGGAGTCGCAGATCGGGCGGCGGGCGAAGATCTCCGTCGGGGTCAGGCGGCGCGCGGTTTCCGGGTCCTCGACGATCTCGGCGATCTTGCGCCGGACGAAGTCCGCGGCCAGCTTGTTCGCGGAATGATCGCTCGTGACGTCGGCGAAGGTCTCGTTGGTGAAGGTGTAGTTCCCGCCCTTTTGCCACGCCCACTCGAAGATCGCTTCGCGCTCCTCGTCCGAAACGTCGGTCGTTCTGCGGCTCACCTCATCGACGCCGAAGCCCAGCTTCTCGCGCGTGTACTGATCCCAGATGCTCTCGCAGCCGTCCTTGAACGCCTGGAGTTCCTCTTCGGTGTACTCGCGATTGCCCGCGGGCACCGAGAACTGGGGCGTCCGCTGGAAGGACGTCAAGTGGCCGACCATCTTCGCGGCGGCGGTCATGAACTGAACCCCCGTCGATCCGTTGCCGATGACCGCGACCCGCTTTCCCGTGATGTCGAGGTCGGCGGGCCAGTCGGCGGTGTGAACGATTCGACCGGCGAAGTCCCCGATTCCGGGAAAGTCCGGAATGTTGCGGTTCGAGAGGAGGCCGAGAGCGGTGATGAGGTATGTCGCCCGGATCGAGCCCTTGCTCGTCTCGATCTCCCATTCGCGTGCGGCGTCGTCCCACGCGGCGCTCACGAGCGCCGTCTCGAGTTGGATCCGGGGACGGAGGCCCCAGAAGTCGACGGCGTCCTCGAGGTACTCGCGGATCTCCGGTCCCGTCGCGTAGCGCTTCGTCCACTTCGTTCGCTGGTAGAGCTCCTTCTCGAAAGGGAGCTGGTACATCGGCGCCTGCGTGTCCGAGAGAGACCCGGGATAACGGTTCCAGAACCACGTGCCACCGATGCCGGCGGCCTTGTCGATCACGAGGGCGTCCAGGCCATGCTCCGTCGTCAGCTTGCGGAGCGCCAGCAGGCCGCCCATGCCTGCCCCGACGATGAGCGCGTCCAGCCGTCGAATTTCGGATTCGTTCTTTACCAAGTCTCACTCCTTTGTGTAGCGCCTCGTCGCCCCGTAACGGACCTCTTCGTGAGAATACGGTCGCGCGCAAGCCCGACCAAGGTTCAGTGATGCGAATCCGATGAGCGATTGTTTCGACAACAGCAAAAGGCCCCGCCGAGGCAGCGGACATGGCTTGAAATGAGACAAAGTGCGCGCTGGTTATTGCAGGTTTATGGAACGGTCGAGGCATATTGAGCACTCCCGTCGGCATCGACCGCGGGTCGCTTGTCAGGCAAGCCCCCGGATGCGAAGAGCCTTCTCAAGCACCTCGTCGGACGGTTCGACGAGGTGCGTACCGTCGGCGAAGACGATCACCGGCGTGCTCATCCGGCCGCTGATGGAGCGCGCGGCGGCGGCCGCTTCGAGGTCGTCCGAGATGTCGATGTCGATGAAGCCGACGCCGAGGCGGTGCAGAAGCGCGCGGGATCGTCGGCAATCCGCACAGGTCGGCGTACCGAACAACGTCAGTTCGAGGGGAGCGGGCCTGTCGGTCATCGCCTAGGTTCCCGATCGGCGGCGGGGTCGGATGAAGCCATAGGCGAGCATCGCGACGAGGATGAGCAGCCCCTGAAGGAAGTACTGCCACATCTGGTCGAGGCGAAGGAATACCGTGGCGTTGATCACTTGAACAAGGAGGACGCCACCGAGCAACGTGCCGATGAACGTGCCGCGCCCGCCGAAGATGCTCGTGCCGCCGAGGACGACAGCGGTGATCCCGGTCAGCGTGTATCCGATGCCCTGGGCAGCGTCTCCGACACCGAGCTGCTGCATGAGGATCAGCGCGCCCAGAAGGGTCAGGAAGCTGCCGAGGACGAATCCCCCGACGACGGTCGCGTTGATCCTCACTCCGATTCGTCGGGCATTCGGCTCGTCGGAGCCCACGGCCCGCAACGTCCATCCCCACCTGGTCCGTCGCAAACAGATCTCGAGCGCGACGCCGACGATGACGAGAACGAAGAAGACGATCGGGAACGGACCGATCGCCGTACCGACGAGGTCGATCAGTCCGCGATCGATCGATCCGCCGACTTGAGGTCGAAGGATGAAACTGACCCCCTGCAAGGCGATGTACATCGCGAGGGTCGCCGCGATGGCGGTGAAGCGTGCGTATCGGATGAGGCTGCCGTTGATCAGTCCCACGACCAGCGCCGTGATGATCATCGCGGCCAGGCCCAGGAGGATCGAAGGAAGCGCGGCTCCGTCGGTGAGAAAGAACGATGAGATGACGACGAGCAGTCCCGCGAGCGGACCGACCGACAGATCGATCCCCCCGAGAAGCATGATCACGGTCTGACCGAGCGCGACAAACCCCAGGGCCGTCGCCGACATCAGCATGGCGTTGATATTGAACGCGTTGAGGTAGTTCGCATTGTGCGAGAGCACGAAGAGACCGAGCGCGACGATCACGACGCTCAGGAGGGCGATCGGCGGCATCTCGCCGTTCAGGATCCGGTCGAGCCGAGACGACTCGCGCCGCCTGGTCACGCTGGCGATCGACTCGGTGCGCGCCGACACCGCGGTGTGAATCATCCGGTCTTCATCCACCTCGTCGCCCTCGAGCTCGAGGATGACGCGGCCACGCGACATGACGATGACCCGGTCACACAGTCCCTCCAGCTCTTTGGAGTCCGACGACGCGACGACGACCGGCGTGCCGGCGGCGGAGATGCCGCGCAGGATGTCGTAGATCTCGGCTCGCGCCCCGACATCCACCCCCTGCGTCGGTTCATCGGCCACGACCAGGATCGGGTCGCTCAACACCGTGCGCGCCATTACGACTTTCTGCTGATTGCCTCCGGAGAGCGACGAGACCGGTGCGTCCAGGGAGGATGCCTTGACGGCCAGCGACGCGAGCGACCGGGAGACGATGTCGGCCTCGCGACGCCTGCTGAGGAACGGTCCGACCAGGAACCTCGCGAGGGAGGAGATAGCGGTGTTCTCTCGAACGGAGAATCTCATCAACAGGCCGTCGTGATGGCGATCCGCCGGCATGTACGCGGCCGCGCGAAGAAGCTCCGATGACGAGCGCTCCCGCCCTCCCAGCGTGATCGAGCCGGAGTGGTCGCTGAGGCCCGCGAGCGCGCGGACGAGCTCCGTCTGACCGTTGCCGACGACCCCCGCGATGCCGATGATCTCGCCGGGTCTCGCCGTCAGATTGATGTCTCCAAAGCCGAGCCCGCTCAAACCCTCGATCACCAGATTGGGAGCATCGTCCGCATCGCGGTTCGCCTTCGGCGGGAAGGTGGAGGAGAGCCGTCGCCCGACGATGAGCGACAGCAGCTCGTCATCGCTGACCGCATCGATGTCGATACTCGGCTGAGCGACTTTTCCGTCGCGGAGAACGGTGACGCGCTGGGCGAGATCTCGAACTTCGCCCATCCGGTGGGTGATGTACACCACCGCGGTCCCGTTCCCGACCGCGTCGCGAACGAGGCGGAAGAGAAGCTCGACTGCTGCGCTCCCCAGAGGCGCGGTCGGCTCGTCGAGGACGAGCACCCGGGGATCGACGGCCAGCGCTTTGGCGATCTCCAGCAGGTGGCGCTCCGCCACCGTGAGCCGCTCCACCCGCTCATCGAGATGGACCTTCAGACCGACGCGATCCAGAAGTCTCTGTGCCGTCTGGCGTTTGGTTCCTCCGGCGAACACCGTTGCCGGGAGCGCGACAAGAAGGTTCTCGAGCACACTGAGGTCGGAGATGACAGCCGGGTGCTGATGAACGATGGCGACCCCGAGACCCGCCGCCGTCGGGGGCGTCATCCCTGCGAACTCGGCGCCGTCGATGACGATCGCGCCCGAGTCGGGAGACAGGGCCCCGGACGCGATGTTCATCAGGGTCGACTTTCCCGCACCGTTCTCGCCGAGCAACGCGTGCACTTCCCCCGCGCGAATGGTCAGCGAGACGTCGGTGAGAGCGGGCGCCCCACCGAAAGCCTTGCCGATTCCGACGAGTTCCATGACCGCCCGGGATGCGGTCGCCGCCGACATCTCTTCGCCGACCGTCTCGCTCACATTCTCCACAACGTTCTCCTCCGTGTGCCGGTTGTACGGGGGCAGCCCCCCGGTCAACCGGCAGGGTCATCTCACTCGCCGACC
>CBFGZU010000042.1:0-15756 GCA_965653335.1 uncultured Pseudolysinimonas sp. | reverse complement strand
GGCGAGAGCGACGAGACGAGCAAGCTCAGCCGCGAGCACATCGTCGCGCACAGCGTGCCGGGCCTCGTGGTGGTGGCCGGCGGCAAGTGGACCACCTACCGTGTGATGGCGAAGGATGCCGTCGACGAAGCCGTGCGCGCGCTCGACGCGTCGGTCTCCGAGAGCGTCACCGAGAACATCGGGCTGCTCGGCGCCGAGGGTTACGAGGCGGCGTGGAACAAGCGTCACAAGATCGCGAGGGCGTACGGGGTGCACCGGGTGCGCGTCGAGCACCTGCTCAACCGCTACGGCGTGATGACCGACGAACTGCTCGACCTCATCCGCGCCCGTCCGGAGCTCGCCGATCCGTTGCCGGGAGCCGACGACTACATCGGTGCCGAGGTCGTCTATGCGGCGACGCACGAGGGTGCGCTACATCTGGATGACGTGCTCGCCCGCCGTACGCGCATCTCGATCGAGGCGTGGGACCGCGGCATCGCCGCCGCTCCGGTCGCTGCTGCGCTGATGGGCGAGGCGCTCGGCTGGGATGCCGCCCGCGTCGAGTCCGAGGTGGCGTACTACCTGAAACGTGTCGAGGCCGAGCGGGCGAGCCAGGAGCAGCCGGACGACGCCTCCGCCGACCGCGTGCGCCTCGGCGCCCCCGACGTGGTCTGACCCGCACGCTCGTAGACTCGACTCATGGTCGATGTCAGGCGGGTCAAACTCCCGGGCGTAGGGGTGCTGCACACCTTCGTCACGGATGACGGCGGCAAGGTCGGCGTGATCACCCACCGGTCGGGACACAGCGACCTCGTGACCTTCGCGGATGCCGAAGACGGCGACAGCCGCAAGGTGTCGCTGCGGCTCGACGAAGACGAAGCCCACACGCTCGCGGAGCTGCTCGGCGGCACTCGCATCACCGAGTCGCTGTCGGGCATGGATCAGATCCCGGGCTTGAGCATCGACTGGTTCCCGGTCGACTACGACCACCACATCGCCGGGCAGCAGCTCGGGTCACTCACGACGAAGGGCCTCCCCGGGGTGACGGTCGTCGCGGTCGTGCGCGGCGAGTCGGCGAACCCGGCCCCCGACGGCGACTTCAAGGTGTTCCCGGGCGACACGCTCGTCGTCGCCGGTGCGCCCGAGAAGGTCGCGAAGGCGTTCCAGTTCTTCCGCACCGGGGAACTCGCGAAAGCCCCCGCCGAGCACGCCGCGCCGCCAGGAGCCTGACGTGCACCTGGCCGTGCACACCGACGATCTCGGCGTCGAACTCCTCACCCTCGGCGTTCTCTTCGTTCTCGCCTACGGCCTCGGGCGTCTCGGCAAGCGCATCGGTCTGCCCGCGATTCCGATCTACATGATCGTCGGGCTCATCGCGAGCCCGAACTTCGAGTGGATCCCGTTCCTCAACTTCCAGCCAGCGGACGTCGAACTGATCGCGGTGTTCGGGCTGATCTTCCTGCTGTTCTCGCTCGGGCTCGAGTTCGACACCGAGGAGTTCTTCGGCAACGCCAAGCGGCTGCTCATCTCGGGCGGCACCCGCATCGCGATCAACATGGGCACCGGGTTCGTGTTCGGGTGGCTCGTCGGCTGGGGCGCTCGCGAGGCGCTCATCATCGCGGGGATGACGGCGATGTCGTCGAGTGCGATCATCACGAAACTGCTCATCGAGTTGCGGCGGCTGGCCAACCGCGAGACTCCGACGATCCTCGGCATCGCCGTCGTCGAGGATGTCTTCATCGCCGTGTATCTCGCGATCGTGTCGGTCGTGCTGAGCGGCGAGACCGAGGTCTGGCCGATCGTCATCCAGCTCGGCACGGCATTCGCGTTTCTCATCGCGATGTTCGCGATCGCCCGGTTCGGCGGCCGGCTGATTTCGCGACTCATCGGCACGCGTGACGACGAACTGTTCACGATCGCTTTCTTCGGGCTCGCCCTCGGGTTCGGTGGTCTCGGCGAGCTGCTCGGCGTGTCCGACGCGATCGGCGCGTTCCTCATCGGTCTCGTGCTCGGCGCGACGCGGTTCCGAGCCCGCATCGAGGCGCTCACGATGCCCCTGCGCGACGTGTTCGCCGCGTTCTTCTTTCTCAACTTCGGGTTGGCGCTCGACACGTCGACGTTCGACGAGGTGGTCGCGCCGGTCGCGATCGCCGTCGTCATGACGCTTGTCGTCAACACCGCGGGGGGTCAGCTGATCGCCCGGATGAACGGCCTCACCCCCGCCCAGGGACTCAACGTGTCGACGATGCTGCACAATCGCGGCGAGTTCACCCTCATCCTCGCGACTCTCGCGGTCGCCGCGGGACTGGATCCCCGGCTCACGCCTTTCGCGGGCCTCTATGTGCTGTCGATGGCGATCATCGGGCCGGTGCTCGCCGTCAACTCCGAGCGCCTCGGCTCCCTCGGGCCGGCCGCTCGCCGGGCCCGCCGCGTCGACGCGGAACGCGACCGGGAGTTCGCGCTCGCCGAACGGGCGATGGCGGGAGGGGTCGACGATGAGGAGCTGTCGGCGTTCGAGATCGCCGCCGCCGAGGCCGACCCCCACCCCGCGCCTGTCGGCGAGATCGAGCCCGAGGAGACCCCGTTGCGCGAGAAGGATCCCGAGTATTGAGCGGCCCGGCATCCTTCTCGTCGCGTTTCTGGGCGACCGCACGCACTCCTCGCTGGATCGCCGCGCTGGCGCTGGCGCTCGCGATCGCGGCGGCGTTCGCGGCGCTCGGGCAGTGGCAGCTCGACCGCAGCGTCGAGAACGTTCAGGTCGTCGAGATCGACACCGAGACGGCGGTGCCGCTCGGGCAGATCGCCGAGCCGGGGGGCGGGGTCACGGATGCGCAGCAGGGTCGCGTCGTCACGGTGTCGGGCGAACTCGTTCCGGGCGACTCCGTGGTGCTGACCGGCCGCGACAGCGGGAGCGGCAAACGGGGAACCTGGATGGTGGGGCGCCTGGTGACCGACGACGGTGTCTCGCTCGCCGTGGCGCTCGGCTGGTCGCCGTTCGCGTCGTCGTCGGAAGCGGAGGCGACGACTTCCGAGGTCGAGCGCACCGAATGGACGGGACGTTACCTGCCGACGGAGGAACCGCAGTCATCCGACTTCGAGGCGGGGGAGCGCAGCGCCCTCTCCGTACCCGAGCTGGTGAACCTCTGGACCGAGCCGGGCCCGGTCTACGGCGGCTTCCTGGTGCTTGCCGAGCCGCTCCCCGGTTTGGAGCCGATTCGCGCCGACGCGCCCGACCGCACCGTAACGCTCAACTGGCTCAACGTGTTCTACGCGATCGAGTGGGCGCTCTTCGCGGGCTTCGCGATCTACCTCTGGTACCGGCTGGTGCGGGATGCCGTGGAGCGCGCTCAGGCCGAGGCGGGGGCCACCGGCGCGACCTCGGCGCGACCGTAGACTGAGGGCATGTCTTTCGGACCTCGCGCTGCCGACGTCCGCCGCATCCGTCTCGTGCTCAAGCTGTTCCGCGTTTCGGCGATCGTCACCGGTGTCTTTCTGTTGCTGCTCGTCGTGATGATGGTGGCGCGCTACGGCTTCCTGGTCGACATCGAATACTCGGATGCCTACGGCTTCGGGCTCACCCCGCGCGAGTTGATCGACGAGCGGGGTTCACTCAACGTCTCGCTCATCATCCTGACGACGCACGGCTGGCTGTACGTCGTCTACCTGGCCCTCAACTTTCTGCTGTGGCGGTTCACCCGCTGGTCGTTCGGGCGGTTCCTGTTCATCGCGCTCGGCGGAGTCATCCCGCTGCTGTCGTTCGTCTTCGAGTTCTCGGTGCCCCGGTGGGTGCGTGCCGAGCTCGCCAAGGTCCAGCCCGTGGAGGCCACCGCGTGAGTTCCGAAACAGCTGCCAAGCCGGTTCTCGTCGTCGACTTCGGCGCGCAGTACGCGCAACTGATCGCCCGGCGGGTGCGCGAGGCGAACGTCTATAGCGAGATCGTGCCGCACACGATTACCGCCGACGAGATCCGGGCGATGGATCCGGCGGGCATCGTGCTCTCGGGCGGCCCGTCGAGCGTGTACGAGGAGGGCGCTCCGGCGCTCGACCCCGGCATCCTCGAACTCGGCGTGCCGGTGATGGGCATCTGTTACGGCTTCCAGGTCATGGCGCAACAGCTCGGTGGCGAGGTCGCTCCGACGGGAGGCCGCGAGTACGGGTCGACTCAGGTGCGGCTGACCGGGTCGCCGGGGGTGTTCCTGGAGGGACAACCCGACGAGCAGACCGCATGGATGTCTCACGGTGACTCGGTCGTGCGGGCGCCGGAGGGGTTCGACGTGCTCGCCTCGTCGGATGTCACCCCGGTCGCGGCGTTCGCGAGCGACGCGCGCAAGTTGTATGGCGTGCAGTGGCATCCCGAGGTGAAGCACTCCGCGCACGGGCAGGCGGTGCTCGAGAACTTTCTGCACAAGGCCGCCGGCATCCCGGGGGATTGGAACAGCGGCAACGTCATCGCCGAGCAGGTCGCCCGCATCCGCTCGCAGGTCGGCAGCGGCCGGGTGCTCGCGGCGCTCTCGGGCGGCGTCGACTCGGCGGTCGCCGCGGCGATCGTGCACGAAGCCGTCGGCGACCAGCTGGTGTGCGTCTTCGTCGACCACGGCTTGCTGCGGGCGGGGGAGCGCGAGCAGGTCGAGACCGACTACGTCGCAGCGACCGGCATCCGGCTCGTGACGGTGGATGCCCGCGAGCAGTTCCTCACCGCGCTCGCCGGGGTGAGCGACCCCGAAACCAAGCGCAAGATCATCGGGCGCGAGTTCATCCGCACCTTCGAAGCCGCCGAACGCGACCTCGTCGCCGAAGCGGCTGCCGACGGGGAGCCGATCCGCTTTCTCGTGCAGGGAACGCTCTACCCGGATGTCGTGGAGTCGGGCGGCGGTTCGGGCACCGCCAACATCAAGAGCCACCACAACGTCGGCGGACTACCCGACGATCTGCAGTTCGACCTCGTCGAACCGCTGCGCACCCTCTTCAAGGACGAGGTGCGCGCGATCGGCCGGGAGCTCGGGCTGCCGGAGGCGATCGTGGCACGCCAGCCGTTTCCGGGGCCAGGACTCGGGATCCGCATCGTCGGGGAGGTTACCGGTGAGCGCCTCGATCTGCTCCGCGAGGCGGATGCGATCGTCCGTGCCGAACTGACCGCCGCCGGCCTCGACGCCGAGATCTGGCAGTGCCCCGTCGTGCTGCTCGCCGACGTGCGCTCGGTGGGCGTGCAAGGCGACGGCCGCACCTACGGTCACCCGATCGTGCTGCGGCCGGTGTCATCCGAAGATGCGATGACCGCCGATTGGACCCGCCTGCCCTACGACGTGCTTGCGCGCATCTCCAACCGCATCACCAACGAAGTCGCCGGGGTCAACCGGGTTGTGCTCGACGTTACGTCGAAGCCGCCGGGCACCATCGAGTGGGAGTGACTTCGCGGTAGGAGCCGGTCAGCTCAGCGCCTCCCGCGCCTGCTCGCATCGCCACGCGATCCGCTCAACGAGTCGCTCCAGCACGGGCGTCTGAAGCGACGACGGAAGGCCCCCAACGGCTGCTTCTGCGACGGACGGTGCGTAGTCGCAAATATCGAGACCCCAGGCGATCAGTTCTTGCGGGCTGTCGCGGGCATCCCGGGCGGCTGCCTCCCATTCGAATCGCCCCATGTCGGCGACGGCGTAGGAGTCGACGATACGGGTCGTGAGGTTGCTGGCACCGAAGTCGGCGAGCAACATCGAGCGTTGGCGGTCGTCCGGGTGGTGATAAGGGATGAGCGAGTTGATGTCGTAATGCGGTGCGAGCTCAGTCCGGCCCGGCAGGAGGTGCAGTGACAGGTTCTTGGCGTGCGCGTCTGTGTTGAGCATGAGCCAGGAGAAGAGCAAGCCGCGCACGTAGTTGCGCTTCGAGGCCGCTGCGGACTCGGGGTCGAGTCGCCCGTCGAAGAAGCGCAACGTGTCGCGAAAGCCCGGACCGCCGTGCGATTCGTACTTTCGTAGGCGGGGGAGCCCCATCGCCTGGCAGAGATCTTCCTGATGGATGCGCACCAGCCGGCCATCGTCGAGCAGTCGATCGAAACGGCGCACGATCAACGTGGATTCGCCGTCGAAGACCCCGACATCGACACGAGCGACATCGTGGCGGAGGGCGGCCGCGATCGTCATCGTCACAAACTCCACCAGTGATCCGTCTTCCAGGTCGCGCAAGTGGGGCTTGAAGATGTGCGTCGTAGGTTGAGCGTCCCGAGCGAGCCACCAGGCGTTGTCGCTGCGGGTGAGGGCGAACTTCGCCTGTGCGCCGCCAAGCGAGAACTTGCCGACATCCCGGGCCGGGTCGAACCAGGCTGTCGGGTCTCCGCGGATCAGCCGGATGCGTGCTGCGATGTCCTCGTCGCTCACTGGTTCCATGCGCCGCCCCATGCGAGGAGCCGTTCCGGCCGGGTAGAACTCGGCGGCACCCGCGACGTCGGCGCCGTAGTGCTCGAGCAGGTCGAAGACTTCGGGTCGCTCAAGCCCGGCTTCGATCGCCCACCGGTCGCGCACCGCGGGGCTGTCGGGCAGCAGGTTGTCGAGGAAGTCGAAGACGCGGGTATCGTCGTGCGGCTCGTCGATGATCGGTAGGGAGAGGGACAGCGGTACCGCTTCGGAGTGGCTTCGCCAGCCGTCGAGGTACGCGAGCCGATAGTGCGACGGGCCGAGGTACTCGAGGGTTGCTGCTTGCGTCTCGTAGAGGTAGACGTCGAGCGTGCGGGGCACGGCTAGCCTGTCTTCTCGGCAGTCGGCACGTCGCGCGCAGACTTTCGCAGATAGCTGAGCAGGGCGTCGAGCCGTGCGGTGTTTTTGAGGTCGGCGTAGGCGGAGTCCGATATCTCGGGCTCGCGCAACTCGAGCTCCAGACCGAGTAGATCGGAGAGAACTATCACTTTGCCGAGGGGCGCGTCACCGGCACCCCTCTCGACCTTCGCGATCCACTGCCGGGTCATTCCCACCTGACGAGCCAGCTCGGTCTGGGTGAGACCGAGCTGACGTCGGCGTCGACGGAGCGCTTCGCTGAGCGACGAGATCGTGAGGCGCATCAGAATGTTCGTTTCGTTAGACACGAGGTCAAAATGTTATCGAAGCCTAACACTACTCTGGCAATGTCGTTACGTCTAGCGTACATTCCCGCTCAATGTTCGTTGAAACTAACAAACATCCTGCCCGAGCGATAAGCTGTTGGCCGTGCGAACAAACGTCGCACTCGATCCCGACACCGAAGCGATCGTGCGCCGCCTGATGGCCGAACTAGGCCTGTCGTTCGAACGCGCGCTGAACGAGGCCATCCGCGCGGGCGCGAGAGTCGCCACCCGTGCGCCGTTCGCCACTCGCACGAAAGCGATGGGTGTGCCGGTGGTTGACCTCGACCGTGCACTTCAGGTCGCCGCCGACGATGAAGACAAAGTCATCCGCACGAGGCCGACTGACGAGTGAAGGGTTTCGGGCTAAATGACCGCTTCGCGCGAAGCTCAGTTGCGCGGCAGGAAGTACGACAGCAGGCGCAGGATCTCGAGGTAGAGCCACACGACGGTGACGATGATGCCGAAGGCGCCCGTCCAGCCGTAGATGCGGGGCTGGCCGGTCTGTACGCCCTTCTGGATGTAGTCGAAGTCCATGACGAGCGAGTAGGCGGCGAGCAGCACGACGAGGATGCCGAGCGGGATACCCAGCGGGATGCCGCCGAAGATCGGGATCTCGAATCCACGCAGGCCGCCAAAACTGCTCGTGACGCCGGTCAACATCAACACGAGGTTGACGAGCGAGAACGCCATGTAGCCGACGATGGCGACGAGGAAGATCTTGGTCGCGCGCTTCGACACGCGCACCTTGCCGTTGGCGAACAGCGCGAGCGTCACCGCGACGACGCCGAGGGTGCCGAAGAGCGCCATCGGCACGATGCCGTCCCACATCGTCGAGAAGAACATCGAGACGCCGCCGACGAGCAGACCCTGCGCGAACGCGTAGGCGAGGATGAGCGCGGGCGATGGCTTCTTCTTGAAGATGTTGACGAGCGCGAGCACGAGACCGGCGATGGCGCCGACGATCGCGAGCGCCGGGAACACCCAGCCGATCGCGGCACCGACGAGCAGCACGGCGAAGCCCGCGAGGGTCTTGAAGATGGTGTCCTGGTAGGTCATCCGCTCCATCTGGTCCGGCGTCGCATCCGGAAGCGAGAAGTGCTCCTGAAGCTGTCCGGGCGTCGGCACGGCGGGGGCGTTGCCGCGTGCGGCGAGTTTCGCGGCGGCCGCGGCGGAGAACGCGGGGGAGTTGCTGAAAGCAGGGTTGGCCATGACAGGAGCTTACGGAGAAGATGCCGAGGAATTCCTGAGCTTTCGCCGACGGCGCACATCCCGGCCTCGCGCTTGCGCGACATGCAGTGCCCGGGCAGCGAGCGCCGACAGCAGCATGATCGCCGCCATGGCCCCCAGGGCCGCCGGCATGAACTCATACGACGGGAACAGCGGTGCTACGAGCACCGCTCCCGCGATCACGAAGATGAGCGTCGGGTAGGACGCGAGCGGGCGATGCCGCACGAGCAGCCAGCCGAGATACGGGAACACCAGAATCCACAACCACCCCGGCCCGGCGAGCAGCGCCCACATCACGGCCGTCGACGGGATGAACGCCCACACCCGGCGCCATCCGGCGGCGGGCAGCACCGACCAGCCGGTGATGTGCGCGACCGAGCCGGCGTAGAGCAGGAAGTTCGCGAAGGGGCTGGCCGCCGCCCCACCGGCGACCGCGACGCCGCCGCCGACGATCAGCAGCAGGCCTCCGAGCATCCGGGTTCGGTAGCCGCCCCAGCGCAACGGCAATGTGGCGGTCGGCTCCCGCCAGTGGAACGGCTCGGGCGTCTCAGGCATTCGTCGTGACGAACGCGATCACGAGCACCGCGAGGGTGACAAGCCAGATGTAGCCGAGCACGATCGCGATCCAGGCGGCGACGAGTCCGCGCTCACCGCTGGTTCTGATCTGCCACACCGCGATGTGCCCGAACAGCGCGGCGAGCGGGCTCAGCAGGCAGCCCAGGATGAGCGCGAGCACCGCGAGCACGTTGGTGCGGCGCGCCTCATTCTCGGGGTCGGCGCCCGGCGCGAGCGGCACGGTGCCGGCGAGCGGCACGGCGGTGCGGGTACCGCAGGTGATGCAGTACTTCCACATCGGTTGCAGTTCCCGGCCGCAGTTCGCGCAGGTTGCCATGAGGCGTTCAGATTATCGTGATCGGGTGCGCCCACCCCGACCTCTCGTCATCGGGCACCGCGGCGCGAGCGGCTACCGGCCCGAGCACACCCGCTCGGCTTACGAGCTCGCGATCACGCTCGGGGTCGATGCGATCGAGCCCGACATCGTGGCGACGCGCGACGGGGTGCTCGTGCTGCGCCACGAGAACGAGATCTCGGGCACGACGGATGTCGCCTCCCGCCCGGAGTTCGCCGACCGACGCGCCACGAAGCGCATCGACGGAGCGAGTCTCACCGGCTGGTTCACCGAAGACTTCACGTGGGCCGAGCTCTCGACCCTGCGAGCGACCGAGCGGCTGCCTCAGCTCCGGTCGGCATCGGCGGCGTTCGGCGGCACCGAGCCGATTCTGCGCCTCGTCGATCTGCTCGAGATCCTGGATGCCGGGGCCGAGCGCACGGGTCGCGCGATCTCCGTCGTGGCGGAGGTGAAGCATCCGACCTACTTCGCGTCGATCGGTATCCCGCTCGATGAACGGGTAGCCGACGACCTGAAACGCTGGGATGACGGCGACCGCATCATCGTGGAGAGTTTCGAGCAGACCGTGCTCGGCGAGATCCGCGAGCGGGGCGTGCGCGGCACGTTCGTCTATCTGCTCGAGGCGAGCGGGGCGGCGCCCGACCTCGTCGCGCGGTTCGGATCGAAGGCGCCGCCCTACTCCGCGCACCTGACGGATACCGGGCTCGCCCGCCTCGCCAAGCAGGTCGACGGGGTGAGTGTCGACAAGTCGCTCCTGCTGCGCCCGGACGGGGCAGCACTCGTCGCCCGAGCCCACGAGGCCGGGCTCGACGTCTTCACCTGGACCCTGCGACCCGAAAACCGGTTCCTCACCCCCGCATTTCGCGCCGGCAAGGAACCGTCCGCGTGGGGCGACTGGCGTGGCGAGTTCGGGGTGGTGCTCGGCACCGGCGTCGACGGGATCTTCGTCGATCACCCGGATCTCGGGATCGCGGCACGGGATGGGGTCGCGGTCGGGTCCGAGGTCACCGGCGAAAAGTAGACTCGACGCGAGATGAGCACCCCCACCACGGACGACCGGCTGCTGGAGGGTCTCAACCCCCGGCAGCGCGAAGCGGTGCTCTACCGCGGAAAATCGTTGCTCATCGTCGCCGGGGCCGGTTCGGGCAAGACGAGCGTGCTCACCCGCCGCATCGCGAGCCTGCTGGCCAGTGGTGAGGCCACCCCGCTGCAGATCCTCGCGATCACCTTCACCAACAAGGCCGCCAACGAGATGCGCGAACGCGTGCAGCACCTCGTCGGGCGCGCCACCGACGGCATGTGGATCTCGACCTTCCACAGCGCGTGTGTGCGGATCCTGCGCCGTCAGGCCGAGGTCATGGGCATGAAGGCGGGCTTCACGATCTACGACTCCGCCGACAGCCGGGCGCTCATCAAGCGCATCGTGAAAGAGCTGGATGCCGACACCCTCAACCTCACGCCAGGCATCGTCGCGGGCAAGATCTCGAAGCAGAAGAACGAGCTCGTCGACGTCGAGACCTACGCCCGCAACCTCAACACCGACGACCCCGCCGAGGTCGCGTTCCTTGAGATCTACCGGCGGTACACGGCGGGGCTGCGACGGGCGAACGCTCTCGACTTCGACGACCTCATCGCCGAGACGGTGCACCTCTTCCGGGCATTCCCGGATGTCGCCGGGCTCTACCAACGGCGGTTCCGGCACGTGCTCGTCGACGAATACCAGGACACCAACCACGCGCAGTACGCGTTGATCCGCGAGCTCACGCGGCCGATCAAGCCGCAGCATGTTCCGGAAGACACTCGGATGGCCGTCGACGCGTCGGGCGGGTTGCCCGGTGCCGCACTCACCGTCGTCGGCGACTCCGACCAGTCGATCTACGCGTTCCGCGGCGCCGACATCCGCAACA
The DNA here is from genome assembly GCA_965653335.1 of uncultured Pseudolysinimonas sp. Lineage (GTDB taxonomy): Bacteria > Actinomycetota > Actinomycetes > Actinomycetales > Microbacteriaceae > Pseudolysinimonas_A. The sequence continues at coordinate 4,646 of CBFGZU010000042.1, read as the reverse complement.
TCGTCGAGTTCGAGCGCGACTACCCCGACACCAAGACCGTGCTGCTCGAGCAGAACTACCGGTCGACGCAGAACATCCTGGATGCCGCCAACGCGGTCATCGCCAACAACTTCGACCGGCTCGAGAAGAACCTCTTCACGACCGTCGGGGCGGGGCATCCGATCGTCGGTTACACGGGGTATTCGGGGCACGACGAGGCGCAGTTCGTGGCCGACGAGATCTCGGCGCTGCACACCGCCGGCACGCCGTACCGCGAGATCGCCGTCTTCTACCGCACCAACTCGCAGACCCGTCCACTGGAAGACGTCTTCATCCGCTCGGGGCTGCCGTACAAGATCATCGGCGGCACCAAGTTCTACGAGCGCGCCGAGATCAAAGACGCGATGGCGTACCTCATCCAGGTCGCCAACCCCGCCGACGATCTCGCGCTGCGTCGCATCCTCAACACCCCGAAGCGCGGCATCGGCCCGGCGACCGAAGCGGCGCTGCAGGCGCACGCCGACAAGATGGGGGTCGCCCTGCGGGACGCGCTCGGGGATGCCGGGCAACTGGAACTCGGCCCGAAGGTCACCCGGGCGATCCTCGACCTCGGCGAGCTGCTCGACCAGGCGGAAACTCAGCATGCCGCGGGCGGGAAGGCCGCCGACATCCTGGTGTCGCTGCTCAGCGGCTCGGGGTATCTCGAAGCGCTGCGCGCGACGCGCGACCCGCAAGACGAGGCCCGCATCGAGAACGTCGAAGAGCTCGTGTCGGTCACGAAAGAGTTCGCGAAGAACAATCCCGACGCCGGACTGCTCGAGTTCCTCACCGAGGTCGCGCTCGTTGCGGCAGCCGACGAGATCGACGACGAATCCGGTTCCATCTCGCTCATGACGCTGCACACCGCGAAAGGGCTCGAATACGACGCGGTGTTCCTCACCGGCGTCGAAGAAGACCTGTTGCCGCACCGCATCTCGTCGGGCGAGCCAGGCGGTCTCGCCGAAGAGCGCCGGCTGTTCTACGTCGGCATCACGCGGGCGAAGAAGCGGCTGTTCCTGTCGCTGTCGATGCAGCGTTCGTCGTTCGGCGACACGAGCGTCGCGATGCCGAGCCGCTACCTGCAAGAGATCCCGGCTGGTCTCATCGACTGGCGACAGTCGCCCGGCGATGCGACCTCACGCGGGGGCACCCGCCCGCGCGCGCTCAACGCCCGGGGGTACGCGGGCGGCCCGGCGCGCGGCTTCTCGTACTCGACCGAACTGCCGCCGGCACCACCGCGCGTGAAGCGGGAGTGGGCCTCCGAGATCACCGGCAAAGTGCGCGACAACGGCGACCTCACGCTGGAAGCGGGCGACCGCATCCGCCACACCGACTTCGGCGACGGTCGCGTTGTCGCCGTGACCGGCCAGGGGTCCAAATCGATCGCCGAAGTGCAGTTCGAAACGGCGGGCAAAAAGCGCCTCCTCATCAAGATCGCCCCCATCGAGAAGCTCTGATTCGTCGACACCCGGATGCGGGGATGCCGCGGCCGAGTCGCCTCGCTACGCTGGAGCCGTTCGCGATGGTGTGGGCACGAGTCCACGGGGGGTGGGCATGGAAGTCTCGAAGTCGACGTCGGAGGCGGCCGCGCTGGGAAGCGTGGATCCGGACCTTCTCGACATGCTCGGCGGCCATGGGTTCGTCCAGATGAGCGCGAACACGGCGGCGATGCTCGACGTCGGGTGCGCGGCGATCGTGCTCGCCGACTCGTCGACCATCTGGTTCGGGGAACGGCACGGATTCGCCGCGTCGTCCACGGCGCGCGAACCGAGGCTGTGGGACCGGGTCTTCGCAGCCGACGGTACCTTCGTGATCGAAGACGCCACGGCCGATCCTGAGTTCGCGGCGTCGGGACTCGTCGTCGGCGGCGTTCCGGTGCGCTTCTTCGCCGCCCGTGTCGTCCGTTCGTCGGACGGGGAGGCGATCGGCGCGTTCTGCATCGCCGACGCTGAGCCGCAGGTTCTGCCGGAGTTTCGCCTCCGGATGATCGTCGACCTGGCGCGCTGGGTGGAGACCGAGCTGTTGAAGTACCAGGACCTCGACAAAGTCGCCGGAGTTCAGCAGGCGCTGCTGCCGAAGACCGTTCCGCCGCTGCCGGGGTACGAGGTCGCAGGCGCGTGCCTTCCGGCCCGGGCCGCAGGCGGCGACTTCTACGACTGGTATGCCATCGATGGCGGGCTCGGGTTCACCATGGCGGACGTCATGGGCAAGGGTGTCGCCGCGGCGCTCATCGCCGCGACGGTGCGCGCGACCGTGCGCAGCGCGGCGCGAAACGGCAACGTGCGCGTCGCGGTCGAGCGGGCCGCCGAGACCCTCGCAGAGGATCTGAGTGAGACGGCGTCGTTCGTCACGTTGTTCCATGCGCGGCTCGAGGCGGCGACCGGCAAGATCTCGTTCGTCGACGCGGGGCATGGCCTGACGGTGCTGATGGCGGCGGATGGCAGCCATCGTCGTTTGGGGGGAACCGATCTGCCGCTCGGGATCGAGGTGACCGGCACCCGGCGCGCCCGCCACAAGGCCACGCTCGAGGAAGGCGGAACCCTCGTGACGTTCAGCGACGGAGTCCTCGATCTCTACGACGGCTCGCTCGCCTCGGTCGACGCCGTCGCCGACATCGTGCGGACGGCGTCGAGCGCTCAAGGCGTTGTGGATGAGATCGCCCGGCTGGCCAAGCTGGTGAAGGCTCCCGACGACATCACCGTGCTGGCGATCCGACGGTCGGGAGGGGGCGTCTGATGGAGATGACGATGACCCAGCTGGGGTCGGGGGTCGCGATCCTCAAACCCGTCGGGCGCCTCAACATGGTCAGCGCGCCGCACTTCAAAGAGGGTGTCACGATGGCGCTCGGGCAGGGTGACACCCGTATCGTCGTCGATCTGAGCGACGTGGACTTCATGGATTCTTCTGGGCTGGGGGCGATCATCAACGGACTCAAGAGTGCGCGCGAGGCGGGGGGCGATCTTCGTCTCGCCGCCGTGAGCTGGCAAGCCAAGCTCGTGCTGAGCCTCACCAACATGGATCAAGTGCTCGTGCTCCACGACGACGCGCGGACGGCGTTCTCGGATGTCTGAGCCGATTCGGCACACCATGCGGATGTCGACGCCGCCAGGTGATGTGAACACAGTGCACGACATGCTTGAAGACGTGTGGGCCCAGTCGCCGGACATCAGCGCCGAGGATCGCCTGAAGTTCGAGGTCGCGCTCATCGAACTCGCGTCGAACGTCATGCGTCATGCCGACAGTGGCACGGGGGTCGTCTGCGCCTTGGTGATTCAGGCGCATCCGGATCGGATCACCGCGACGCTGAGCGACTCGGGCGAGCCGGGCAACGTCAGGCTGTCGGGGAGGACGCTGCCCGACGACGACATGGCCGAGTCGGGTCGTGGCCTCCCCCTTATTCAGGCCCTCGTCGATGAGCTGCGGTACGACAGCGAGGACGGCTTCAATCACTGGCACATCGTGCGGACGATCGGCAATTGACCGTCCGGGAGCCACGTGCTCCGGGGGTAGGCTGTGCGAGGCGAAAGTATCTTGATATCGAGCTATCTCGATGTCAAGAGAAGACCGCCTCGCGACCAAGCATCCGCTCCCTCAACGGAAGAAGAGTTCCAGCGTGGATCTGTACGAGTACCAGGCCCGTGATCTGTTCGAAAAGCACGGGGTTCCTGTGCTCGCCGGCATCGTCGCCGAGACCCCCGCCGAGGTGCGCGCCGCAGCCGAGAAGCTCGGGGGCGTCACCGTCGTCAAAGCGCAAGTGAAGACCGGCGGGCGCGGCAAAGCGGGCGGCGTGAAAGTCGCCAAGACCCCGGCGGATGCCGAAGAGGCGGCGAAGGCGATCCTCGGACTCGACATCAAGGGCCACATCGTCAAGAAGGTCATGGTCGCCGCGGGCGCCGACATCAAAGAGGAGTACTACTTCTCGGTGCTGCTCGACCGGGCCAACCGCTCCTACCTCTCGCTCGCCTCCTACGAGGGCGGCATGGAGATCGAGGTGCTCGCCGAAGAGCGACCCGAGGCGCTCGCGCGCATCGAGGTCGACCCGGTCGCCGGCATCGACCTGGCCAAGGCGACCGAGATCGCGACCGCCGCGAGGTTCCCGGCCGAGATCATCGGCAAGGTCGCCCCGGTGATCGTGAAGCTCTATGGCGTCTACGACGCCGAAGACGCCACCCTCGTCGAGGTGAACCCGCTCGTGCTCACCGGCGCGGGTGACATCGTCGCCCTCGACGGCAAAGTCACCCTCGATGAGAACGCCGGCTTCCGGCACCCCGATCATGAGGCCCTCGAAGACAAGGATGCCGCCGACCCGCTCGAGGCGAAGGCGAAGGCACACGACCTCAACTATGTGAAGCTCGACGGCCAGGTCGGCATCATCGGCAACGGGGCGGGCCTCGTGATGAGCACCCTGGATGTCGTCGCCTACGCGGGCGAGAAGCACGGCGGAGTCAAGCCCACCAACTTCCTTGACATCGGGGGTGGCGCCTCGGCCGAGGTCATGGCGGCGGGGCTCGACGTCATCCTCGGCGACCCGCAGGTGAAGAGCGTCTTCGTCAACGTGTTCGGCGGCATCACGGCGTGCGACGCCGTCGCCGAAGGCATCGTGAAGGCGCTCGAGATTCTCGGCGACA
>CBFGZU010000041.1:0-16005 GCA_965653335.1 uncultured Pseudolysinimonas sp. | reverse complement strand
CGTTGGAGCACCCGTTGTTGAACACCCACTGGCCGTACGTCGTCCAGTTCTTGCCGGGGTAGCTGCCGTTGACTCCCTGCTTCACGTAGGTGAACGGCGGGATGATGTCGCTCGAGTGGTCGCCGTGCCCGTTGGGGTCGAGGGTGATGATCGAGCTGACCGAAACCTCTTGAGTCGTATAGGGATTGCTGCCGCTGCCCGTCGCGTGACAGAGGTTGATCTTCTTGCTCGTGTCATCGGGCAAGCACGAGGAGAAACTCGCAGCGTTGAGTGTGATCGAACCGGAGTTGGTCGTTTCGGTGTCCCAGTTGCTGTCCTGGTTCGGGTTGCCCGAGCCGTCGTACCAGCGCATGGTCACCGACAGGTTGTAGCTACCCGTCGCCGTCACCGCCTGCTGGAACGTCTTCGTCTCGTTGGAGTTGAACGTCGTGCCAGCCGGAACGATGTTGTTCGTCGACGACCAGACCTTGCTGGTCTTGCCGCCGTTCCAGTTGTGCACCGACCAGGTGATGGTGCCCGTCGTCGGGCTCGTACACGCGAAGGTGGCGCTGATGTCTGAGTGGTGCGCGCTGGCCGGACCGGCCGTGAGCGCCACCATGCCGAGTGACAACGCGAGCGTCGTCAGCGCGGCAAGGAACTTCTTGAACATGGGGGAGTCCTTATGTTGCTGGGGGATTTCGGGGGAAACGGGCGCACGGGTTTCGCCTGGACGGCATGCAGCCATCGGGAACCGGCACGGGGGTTTGGCCGGTGAGAGGGCGGGGGGACGCACTTCAGACGTTCGGGTCTGAAGTGCGCCGCTTCGGGGGGGATTGAGCGGCTTCGGGTGAGTAGCGGGGGTTCTCCTCGGGGTGGGGTCCCATCGGGGGTGCTCGCCGGGTTCGGGCCGGTTCGCAGGGACCTCTCAGCGACGACGGTAGCAGTCCTCATTTATGAGGACAAGCTAATAATCGCCCCCCTTCCGAGGCACCCGCGTCAGTGCACGTCGTCAGTGCACGTATTCGAGGATGTCGAGGCCGACGACCCGGAGCGCATCGAGCACCCGCAGGCGCGCGGCGAGCCCGCTGTCGTTGAACTGCACGGATGCCGCGTAGGCGACGGCGGTGCGCGGGCCGCGCAGCACGCCGGCCTCCGACCGTACCCCGGTGTCGGTTCCCGTCTTGTTGACGAGAAGCACGCCGTGGTCGGTCCCGCGGTGCGAGAGCGGGTCGAGCCCGAAGGCGCTCGCGACGAGCGAGAGGTCGCAGTTGAGCGAGAGCCACCCGAGCACGCGACTCGAGGTCAGCGTGTCGACGACTTCGCCACGGGCGAGCGCGGCGAACAACCACGACAGCTCCGCGGTCGACCCCACCGAGAGCTGGGGAGCATCGTCGGGGCCGCGGGAGTCGCGAACGAGGTCGAGCAGGGCCGTGCGCAGCAGGCCGAGCGATTCGGTGCGAGCCCGCACGGCATCCAGACCAACCTGCCGCAGCAGCACGTTGGTCGCGAGGTTGTCGCTCGTGGCGCCCACGAGCGTCGCGAGGTCGGCGACCGGAAGCGACGGCGCCTGCAGGTGACGCCAGATGCCGCTGTCGCCGGCCGAGTCGCGGGGCGTCTTGTCGAGGATGCCGTAGCCGGTGAAGTCGCGTTCGGTGAGCCGCGCCGAGACTTCGACGAGGAGCAGGATCTTGCCGATGCTCGCCGTCGGCAGAACGATGCGCTCGTCGATCGCGACGAGAGTCTTGCCCGAGTCGAGGTCGATGACGGATGCCGACACCTGCGCGCCGTCGTAGGCGAGACCGCCGAGCGCGGTGAACGTCGCCGAGAAGTCCTCGGCGGACTGGGCCGACCGGTGCCGGGGGTCCGCGGCGGAGCGTACCCGTAGGCGGCGCTGGGTGCCCGCCTGCGCGTCTACCACCGGCATCCTGCCGTCGCGTTGGCTACCAAATCGTGACTCTGTCTTCCGGGTCGAGCCAGAGGGCGTCACCTTCGGTGACGCCGAACGTCGAGTAGAACACGTCGATGTTACGAACGATCTGGTTGCACCGGAACTCCGCCGGCGAATGCGGATCGATCGACAGCAGCCGCAGCGCCTCCTCGTCGCGCAGTTTCGTGCGCCACGCCTGGGCCCAGCCGAGAAAGAACCGCTCCGCGCCCGTGAACCCGTCGACGACCGGAGGTTCGGCACCCCCGAGAGAGATCAGGTACGCCTTCCAAGCGATGCCGAGGCCGCCGAGGTCGCCGATGTTCTCGCCGATCGTGAGGGCGCCGTTCACGTGGTGCCCGGGAAGCTGCCGGGGTTCGAGTGCGTCGTACTGCGCGATGAGCGACGACGTACGCGCTTGGAACGCCGCCTTGTCGTCGTCGGTCCACCAGTCGGTGAGTCGGCCGTCGCCGTCGTACTGCGAACCCTGGTCGTCGAAGCCGTGACCGATCTCGTGCCCGATGACCGCACCGATCGCGCCGTAGTTGGCGGCGGCATCCCGGGTCTCGTCGAAGAAGGGGAGCTGCAGGATGGCTGCGGGGAACACGATCTCGTTGAAGCCGGGGTTGTAGTAGGCGTTGATCGTCTGCGGGGTCATGAACCACTCGTCGCGGTCGATCGGTTTGCCGATCTTGCCGAGCTCGCGCTGGAAGTCGAACTCGGCCACCGCGCGCACGTTCGCGACGAGGTCGTCGGCGGTGATCTGAAGCGTCGAGTAGTCGCGCCACTTCACCGGGTAGCCGATCTTCGGCGTGAACTTGCCCAGCTTGTCCAGCGCCCGCTCGCGCGTGGCATCCGTCATCCACTCCAGGTCGACGATGCTCTGCCGGTACGCCTCGACGAGGTTCGCGACGAGCTCATCCATCGCGACCTTCGCGGCCCCGGGGAAGTGGCGTTCGACGTAGACCCTGCCGATCGCCTCCCCCATCGCGCCTTCGACGAGCGAGACGCCGCGCTTCCACCGGGCGCGCACCTCCGGCGTTCCGGTGAGCGTCTTGCCGTAAAAGTCGAAGTTCGCTTGGACGACCTCCGCGTGAAGGTAGGGAGCCGAGGCGCGGATGACCTGCCACTGCAGCCAGCTACGCCACGCGTCGAGGCGGTCGGCGTCGAGCAGCGGGGCGAGGCCTTCGAGGAAGCTCGGCTGCCGCACGACGACTTCGGCGAAGGATGCCGCGGGCACGTCGAGTGCGTCGAGCCAGGTGCCGAGCAGCTTCGCATTGTCGCCGGCCAACGCGCGTGCGGCATCCCAGGTCATCGGGTTGTAGGTCGCGACCGAGTCGCGACAGCGCACGTTGTCCCAGTGCTGCGCGGCGATCTCGGTCTCGAGGTCGAAGATCCGCCGTGCGGCGGCGTCGGCGTCGGCGATGCCCGCCATCGCGAGCATCCGCTCCAGATGGGCGAGATAGGCGTCGCGGATGTCAGCGAACTTCGGTTCGCGGAAGTACGACTCGTCGGGCAGCCCGATGCCGCCCTGTTCGAGGAACACGAGATACCGCTCGGGGTCGCCCGGGTCGTTGTCGACGAACGCCTGCGCGAAACCGCCGATGCCGGCCCGTTCCAGCTTGCCGAGCGTGGTCACGAACGACGGGATGTCGGTCACCGACGCGGCGGCGGCGAGGTCGTCGGCGATCGCCGACCACCCGAGCTCTTCGATCCGCGCCTCGTTCATGAACGACGCGTAGAGGTCGCCGAACTTGCGTTGTTCGGTACCGGGCTCGGCCTTCTGCGCCTCCTCGATGATCGCGTGGACGGCCCTCTCGGCCTCCTCGGCGAGGATGTAGAACGAGCCGTATCGGGCCTTGTCACTCGGGATATCGGTGGTGTCGATCCAGCGCCCGTTCGCGTGGCGGAACAGGTCGTCTTGCGCACGGACCTTCGGGTCGAGGTCGGTCGTGTCGATTCCTGAGGTGAGGGTGCTCGTAGTCACGGCTGCCAGCCTAGGTCGCGCGCTGGAGCATAGGGTGAACGGGTGCGTCTCGTGGTTGCCCGCTGCTCGGTCGACTACGCGGGGCGGCTGTCGGCGCACCTGCCGCTCGCGACGCGGCTGCTCGTGCTCAAGGGCGACGGCAGCGTGCTCGTGCATTCCGACGCTCTGTCGTACAAGCCGCTCAACTGGATGAGCCCCCCGTGCACGTTCACGGTCGAGGATGTCGACGCCGAGCGCGCCGACGCCGGGGTCGTCGAGCTCTGGCGCGTGTCGCAGGCGAAAACCGCCGACATCCTCGTCATCTCGATCCACGAGATCCTGCACGACTCGACCCACGACCTCGGTGTCGATCCGGGGCTGCAGAAGGACGGCGTCGAAGCCGATCTGCAGCGGCTGCTCGCCGAGCAGATCGACCTGCTCGGCGACGGCCACCAGCTGGTGCGCCGCGAGTACATGACCGCGATCGGGCCCGTCGACATCCTCGCTAGGGACGCCACAGGCGCCCACGTCGCCGTCGAGATCAAGCGGCGCGGCGGCATCGACGGCGTCGAGCAGCTCACCCGCTACCTCGAGCTGATGAACCGCGACCCGCTGCTCGCACCCGTCGCCGGAGTGTTCGCGGCCCAGTCGATCGCCCCTCAAGCGCAGACCCTCGCGGCCGACCGCGGCATCCGCACTCTGCTTCTCGACTATGACGCGATGCGCGGGCTCGACTCCGGGCACGCCAGACTCTTCTGATGCCCGAGTATCCCTACACTGCGGTGCTGTTCGACCTCGACGGCACGATCGTCGATTCGGCACCCGGTATCACGTCGTCGCTCGCGTACACGTTCGAGGCGATGGGGCTGCCGGTTCCGTCGCCCGCGAAACTGCTCGAATGGGTGGGGCCGCCGATCATGGACTCGTTCCGCGACCTCGCCGGATTCGATCCGCTCACGTCGGCACGGGCGCTCGCCATCTACCGCGAGCACTATGTCCTGACGGGGGTGTTCGACGCGGAGCTCTACCCCGGGGTGCCCGACGTGCTGCGTGCCATCCATTCCGCCGGGCTGCCCTTGTCGCTGGCGACCTCCAAGCCGGAGTCGACGGCCCGCCTCATCCTCGAGCACTACGGGCTCGCGGCGTACTTCGACGAACTCACCGGCGCGAGCGAAGACGAGGTGCGCAGCGCGAAAGCGGATGTCGTCGAGGAGGCGCTGCGTCGGCTGACCGTGCGCGGGGCCGACCCCTCCCGGCCCGTCATGGTCGGTGACCGGTCGCACGACGTGCACGGGGCCGCCGCCCACGGCGTGCCGACGATCTTCGTCACCTGGGGCTATGGCGCCCCCGAGGAGACCGCCGGCACGATCGCCGTCGTCGACACCGCCGCCGGCCTGCTCGCCGCCCTCGGGCTCGACTGACGTGGGAGTGGTCGCTGCCCCGCGTCCATCCGCGACTTTTCGTCCACGCGAGTGCGCTATCCGCGCGAAAAGTCGCGGACGGATGGGCAGGTGGATGGGCGCGAGACGCTCAGCGGGCCAGACGCTCGACCGCGCCGGAGAAGACACCGGGGAGGCGCGAGGCGACCGGAACGACGGCGCCACGCAGCGGCGATGAGGCGAGACGCACGAGGGCGCCGGTGAGCCGCCGGAAGTCGCGGGTCTCGCGTTCCCATGCCGCCTCATACTCCGCGGGATGCCCGGCGACGATCGCGGCAACGGCTGCGCGTGCCTGCGCGAAACCGATCCGCAGTCCCTCCCCGGTGAGCGCATCGACGTATCCCGAGGCGTCGCCGACGAGCAGTACCCGACCGGCGACCCGGGCGCGGGTGCGTTGCCGCAGCGGACCGGCGCCGCGCAGCTCGCTCACCGCCGCAGCGCCGCGCAGCCGATCCGCGAGGCCGGGGGCAGCTGCGAGCGCCTCGTCGAAATGCTTCCCGCGCCGCGCGAGCAGCGCCACCCCGACGACCCGGTCGCCGACCGGCGTCACGTAGAACTCGCCGACCGGAGTCCACAGCACCTCGACGAACTCCGACCACGGACCGATCGCGTAATGCCGCCGCTGGCCGAAGCGCCGACGGGCGGGCGGCGGCGGCGCGGCGAGCCCCACCTCCCGAGCGACCGCGGAGTGCAGGCCGTCGGCCCCGAGCAACCACGCGGCGCGCACCCCGACGGCCTCCACGAAGCCCGCGCGCTGATGCACCGCGTCGACGCGGTCCTCGAGAAACCTCACCCCCGCGGCGACAGCCCGCTCGCGGAGGGCGGCGTGCAGCACGATGCGCCGCACCCCGCGACCCGGCCCTCCGTCGAACCGGTGCTCGACGCGACGCGTGGCGTCGAGGTACGCGATCCCGACGAACGGCATGCCGACGGGGTCGACGCCGAGGCGCTCGAGCGCGGGGAGCGCGCCCGGCATGAGCCCCTCGCCGCAGGCTTTGTCGATCGGGCCGTCACGTGGTTCGACGACGGTGACGTCGAGTCCCGCCATGCGGGCTTCGATCGCGGCGGCGAGACCGACCGGGCCACCCCCGGCGACGAGCAGGTCGGTGTCGAGCGACATCAGGATGCCGCCGCCCGCAACGCGCGCTCTTCAGCCGGGATGCGAAACCGCAGCAGCAGGATGGCGTTGAGGACCGTAAAGACGATCGCCGTGATCCAGGCGGTGTGCACGAGCGGCAGCGCAATCCCCTCGAGCGCGACGATCACATAGTTCGGATGCCGCAGCCACGCCCAGCGATACGGCCCGCGGCGCTGCAACGGCATCCCGGGCACAACGATCACGCGCGTGTTCCACTGCCGGCCGAGCGCCCAGATCACCCAGTACCGTCCGGCTTGGCACAGCAACGCGATCGCGAGCATCGGCCAGCCAAGGCCCGGGATGAACGGCCGCCCGAGCAGCCACACCTCGGCGAGCGCGCCGACGAGCAGCCCGGTGTGCAGGGCGACCATCGCCGGGAAGTGTCCCCGCCCCGACTCGACACCACCGCGCGCGAACGCCCACGCCGCGTTGCGTTTCGAGATCACGAGTTCGACGACCCGCTCCGCCCCGGTAAGCAACACGAACACCGTGAAGAGCGCTGCGCTGACCAACATCAGGCCGCCCACCGAAGCAGCACGTATTCGCTCGTCACTCCGGGCCCGAGCGCGAACAGCACCCCGTGGGTGCCGGTGGGTTGCTCGATCATGTCGGCGAGCACGTGCAGCACCGACGACGACGAGAGGTTGCCGACCGCGTCGAGCGACTTCCACGAGGCGGACAGGTCGCCGTGCGAGAGGGAGAGCCCGCGCTCGAACGCCTCAAGTACGCGCGGCCCGCCGGGATGCGCTACCCAGGCCGAGACATCCGCTCGCCCCACGGCGTGGTCGGCGAGCAGGCCGTCGACGTCGCTTGCGATGTTCGCGTCGATCGTGTCGGAGACGGCGGCGGTGAGCACGATGCGGAATCCGCTGCCGCCGATATCCCAGCCGATGACCGACGCACTGTCGGGGTAGAGCGCCGCGCGGCTGCCCAGGATGTCCGGTCCGGGCACCCCCATCTCGAGCGCACGCTCGGCCCCCGCGACGACGACGGCCGCCGCACCGTCTCCGAAGAGCCCGCTTGCGACGAAGTTGGCGACCGAGTCGTCGCCCTGTTGCAGCGTGAGCGAGCAGAGTTCCACCGAGACGAGAACGGCGATCTCGCGCGGATGCCCGAGCAGGTAGTCATGCACGCGCGCCAACCCGGCGGCTCCGGCGACACAGCCGAGGCCGAACGACGGGACGCGCTTGACGTTCGACCGCAACCCCAGGGAGGGCACGAGCCGCGCGTCGATCGACGGCGCCGCGATGCCCGTCACCGACGTGAAGAAGAGGTAGTCGACATCCTCAGGGTTCAGCCCGGCTGTCGCGAGCGCCGCCTCCACCGCGCGGGTCGCCAGCGCGGTGCCCTCACGGATCCAGATGTCGTTGGCGTCACCGAACGAGCGCAAATCGCGGTACTGCTCGAGGGGCAGCACGGTGTGCCGAGTTCCTATGCCGCTCGCGGCATGGAAGCGCGCGAGCACGGCGCGTTTGGTCACGTCGTGGGTGATGAGCTCCGCGAGCTCGGCCGTGATGTCGCTCTGCGCATAGCTGTGCTCCGGCAGCGCCGGCGCCACCGCCACGATTCGCGACATGTCCGGACGGTATCACCGCCAACCGCCTCGCGACCGGGTCAGCCGCGTTCGGGCACCTCGCGCTGGTCGGGCCCGACGTACTGCGACAGCGGGCGGATGAGCGCGTTCGCTTCGAGCTGCTCGCGGATATGCGCCGTCCAGCCGGTGATGCGCGAGGCGACGAAGAGCGGCGTGAACAGCTCCGTCTCGAACCCGATGAGGTGATAGGCCGGGCCCGACGGATAGTCGAGGTTCGGCTTGATGCCCTTGCGGTCATCCATCGCCTTCTCGAGCGTGTCGTAGAGCGCGAGCAGGTCGGGGCGGTCGTACTCCCGGATGAGGGTGTCGAGCGACGCCTTCATCGTCGGCACGCGCGAGTCGCCGTTCTTGTAAACCCGGTGACCGAAGCCCATGATCTTGCGCTTCTCGGCGAGCGCCGCATCCAGCCACCCGACGGCGGCGTCGGCCGAGCCGATCTCGTCGAAGATGTGCATGACGGCTTCGTTGGCACCACCGTGCAGCGGGCCCTTGAGCGCGCCGATCGCGGCGACGACGGCGGAGTAGAGGTCCGACAGCGTCGAGGTCACGACGCGGGCGGTGAACGTCGAGGCGTTGAAGGAGTGCTCGGCGTACAGGGTCATCGACACATCGAATGCGGTGACCACGACGAGGTCGGGCACCTCGCCGAAAGTCATGTGCAGGAAGTTCGCCGAATAGCCGAGGTCGTCGCGCGGCTCGACGAGGTCGAGCCCCCGGCGGCGACGCTGGATGTAGGCGACGATCGCCGGCAGTTGCGCGAAGAGCGTGATCGCCTTGTCGAGGTTCGCTTCGGGGTCGGAGTCGGCGGCGTTCGGGTCGGCGGCGCCGAGCGCGCTCACGGCGGTGCGCACGACATCCATCGGGTGCGCTTCGACGGGCAGAAGGTCGATCGCCTCCTTCGCCACGTGGGGGAGGTGGCGCCGCGACCGTTCGAGTCGCTCGAAGCCTTCGAGCTGGTCGGCGTTGGGCAGCTCGCCTCTCCACAGCAGGTAGGCGACCTCCTCGAAGGTGCATCGGCCGGCGAGGTCCTGCACCGGGTACCCGCGGTAGAGCAGCGAGTTCGTGTCGGGGTTGACCTTCGAGATCGAGGTGGTGTCGATGACGACACCCGCGAGGCCCTTCTTGATGTCGGTCATGTCAGCTCCTGTTGTTCTTCAGGTCGAAGGTGAAGACGTCGGCGTCGAACTCACCGTAGGCGGCGTAGTCGACGACGTCGTAGAGGCGTGCCCGCGTCTGCATCGCCGGCACCTGGCTGGCGAGCGAACCGTCGGCCGCGAGAGCGTCGAGGCCCCGCTCGATCGCGCCCATCGCCAAGCGCTGCAGCGAGACCGGCCAGATCACCATGTTCACCCCGACGTCGTGCAGTTGCTGCACCGTGAACAGGTCGCTCTTGCCGAACTCAGTCATGTTCGCCAGGATCGGCACCTGCACGGCGGCCCGCATCGCCTCGAATTCGCTGAGGTCGGCCATCGCTTCGGCGAAGATCGCGTCGGCGCCGGCATCCTGCAGTGCCTTCGCCCGGTCGAGGGCCGCCGCCAAGCCCTCCACCCCGCGGATGTCGGTGCGCGCCATGATCACGAAGCCGGGGTCGCGTCGCGCCTGCACGGCGGCCCGGATGCGGTTCACCGCCGTCTTCTCGTCGACGACATCCTTGCCGTCGAGATGACCGCAGCGTTTCGGGTTCACCTGGTCTTCGAGGTGCACTCCCGAGACGCCGGCATCCTCGAGCACCTGGATGGTGCGGGCGACATTCATCGGCTCACCGAATCCGGTGTCGCCGTCGATGAGGGTCGGCAGGTCGGTGTTGCGGGAGATCTGAGCCCCCCGCTGCGCGACCTCGGTGAGGGTCGTCAACCCGATGTCGGGCAGCCCCAGCTCGTTCGCCATCACGGCCCCCGAGATGTACACCCCCTCGAATCCCTTGTCGGCGATGAGGCGAGCGCTGAGCGGGGTGAACGCCCCGGGGAACCGCTGGATGCGTCCGCTCGCGAGTCCGGCGCGGAACGCCTTCCGCTTCTCAGCAGGGGTGACGTGCGTGTGCAGCATCAGCGGGCATCCTGTCGCTCGAGGGGGTCGGTGCGCACCATTCCTAGGAAAACCTGGTTGCGGCGCACGTGAGTTGGCGGCAAACCTGGGCCCATCCTCCCGTTATTCCTAGGAATGGTGCGCGGGGGCATCAGAACAACCCCTTCGGCGGAGTGGGGAGCTCGGCAGCGAGGATGTTGAGGCCGCCGAGTTCGTCGGCGGTGAGGGAGGGCAGCCGTTGGGCGAGGTCGAGGAATCGCTCGATCTCGGCGTCGGTGAGAACTCCGGATGCCAGGGTGCGGAACTTTTGGATGTACTGAGGGCGGGCGAACGGGCGGGCGCCGAGCGGATGCGCGTCGGCGACGGCGATCTCGTCGACGATGCGCGACCCGTCGGCGAGGTCGATCTCCACGCGGCCGCCGAACGCCTTCTCCGCGAGGTCGTTCGAGTGGTAGCGACGCGTCCACTCGGGGTCTTCGACGGTCGAGACCTTGTGCCACAACTCGACGGTGTCGGGGCGGCCGGCGCGCGCCGGCAGGTACGAGTCGACGTGGTGCCACATGCCGTCCTGTAGCGCGACGGCGAAGATGTAGGGAATCGAGTGGTCGAGCGTCTCGCGGCTCGCTTCGGGATCGAACTTCTGCGGATCGTTCGCGCCCGATCCGATGACGTAGTGCGTGTGGTGGCTCGTGTGCAGCACGATCCGCTCCACGCGAGCCGGGTCGCGCAGTTCGGGATGCCGTGAGCCGAGGTCACGCGCGAGGTCGATCCACGCCTGTGCCTGGTACTCGGCCGAGTGCTCTTTCGTATAGGTGTCGAGGATCGCGCGTTTGGCCTCGCCGGCTTCGGGCAGCGGCACCTCGTACCGGCCGTCGGGCCCGTCGAGCAGCCACGCGATGACGCCATCCTCTCCCTCCCAGATCGGCGACGGCGAGGTCTGCCCGCGCATCGCGCGATCGACCGCTTCGATCGCCATCTTGCCGGCGAAGGCGGGAGCGTACGCCTTCCAGGTCGAGATCTCGCCTTTGCGCGACTGCCGCGTTGCGGTGGTCGTGTGCAGTGCCTGCCCGACCGCCTGATAGATCACGTCGGGAGCGAGTCCGAGTAGGGTGCCGATGCCTGCCGCGGCCGACGGCCCGAGGTGCGCGACGTGGTCGATCTTGTGCCGGTGCAGCGAGATGGCTTTCACCAGGTCGACCTGGATCTCGTAGCCCGTGGCGATGCCGCGCACGAGGGCCGCGCCGTCGGCTCCCGCATGCTGCGCGACGGCGAGGATCGGTGGGATGTTGTCGCCCGGGTGCGAGTACTCGGCGGCGAGGAAGGTGTCGTGGTAGTCGAGTTCGCGCACCGCGACACCATTGGCGAAGGCCGCCCACTCGGGGCTGAACCGCCCGTCCACACCGAAGACGGTCGACCCGGCGCCCACCGTCCCGCTGGTCGAGCCCTTCGAAACCGGGTGCGCCTCGGCCTGCCCTCGCGCCGCGACGGCGGGCGCCCGCCCGATCGAGGCGACCGCGACCGCGGCGTTGTCGATCACGCGGTTGACGATCATTTCGGTGACGGCCGAGTCGACGGCGACCGGATCGACGGCGACCTGGGCGACCTTCCAGGCGAGCTGATCTTCTTTCGGGAGGTTCTCGTCGGAACGGTAGGTGCGAACGGGGTGCAGCTTCACGTCGTGCCTTTCTGGCTGACGGCCGTCGCGTCGCGAGCGGCGAGGGTGTCGAGGATGGTGGTGAGGGATGCGTTGAGGTGAACGGTCGTCGCCGACGAGGCGAGTGCGGCATCCCCGTCGCGGATGGCGGCGCAGATCAGCTCGTGTTCTTCTGCCGAGCGCACGAGCCGCTCCGGGTTGTCGGTCGCGATGCGGCGAGCGCGGGTGAGGTGGAGCCGCACCCCGTCGAGCGCGCCGCGGTAGGCGGAGTTGCCGAGGGCTTCGTCGAGCGCGGCGTCGAACTCGGCGACGAGCGCGTAATAGGCGTCCGTGCCGAGGAGCAGCAGCTCGGGGGCGCCGGCGAAGCGCGCCACGAGCGCATCGAAGACGGCGGGGTCGCGGCGCCGAGCGGCGAGGCGCGCGGCGTGAGTCTCGAGCGCTTCCCGCAGTTCGAAGAGTTCGGTGATGCTCTCTGCCGAGACGTCGGAGACGACGCCGGTGCGACCGCGGGACGTGTCGACGAGCCCTTCGAGGGCGAGCCGCGCGAGAGCCGCGCGCAGGGGGGTGCGTGATACGCCGAGACGTTCGGCGAGGTCGATCTCGGAGAGCTGCGTTCCGGGCAGGAGGCGCCAGTGCAGGATCTCCTCCCGCAGCATCCCGTACGCCCGGTCGCTCGCCCTCACGTCGGGTCACGTTACGCCAATCCTGCCGTTTTGTATACAGAACTGATCAAATGGTCGCCTTCGAGGGGCCGAAAACCGCCTGCGGTATCCACAACCGGAAGTCGGCGCGTCGCGCCCGATCCTCCGCCGCCCTGCGCCCACCCGGCGGCGAGCGTATTCTGCAGCCATGGCCGACCGCCGCGCTCCGTCGTGGTTGTTCCCCGCGCTCGCGGGGGTCGCGGCCGTCGTCTTCGGCCTCGGCGTCGCCGAGCTCGTGGCCGGCATCCTCGCGCCACGCGCCAGCCCGGTGCTCGTCGTTGGCGCGCTGCTCATCGACCTCGCTCCGCCGTGGGCGAAAGATGCCGCGATCGCCCTCTTCGGCACGGCCGACAAGGCGGCGCTGCTCGTCGGGATCGGCGTCGTGCTACTCGCGCTCGCCGCCCTCGCCGGGATGCTGCACGCGCGTCGCCCGCTGCTCGCCCGGCTGCTCATCGTCGCGGCCGGGATCGTCGGCATCGTCGCGGCGATGACACGAGCGGGTGCATCCGTCCTGGATGCACTGCCGGCCGCCGTCGCAACGCTCGCATCCGTCCTCGTGCTCACCGCGCTGCAGCGTGTGCGTCCGACCGGTCAGCCGCGAGCGGGGGACGTCAGCCGCCGCCGGTTTCTGACCTGGGCGGGCGGCTCGGGGGTGATCGGTGCTCTCGCGGCGGTCGGCGGATTCGCTCTGCAGTCCGGGTCCCGAGCGGTCACGGCGGTGCGGGAGGCCTTTCGCCTGCCGGCGCCCGCGGTCGACGCGGACCCCGTTCCGGCGGATGCGGAACTCGGCGTCGACGGCCTCGCCCCGGTGATCACGCCGAACGCCGACTTCTACCGCATCGACACCGCCCTCCAGGTGCCCACCCTCGACCCCGCGACGTGGCGGCTGCGCATCCACGGCCTCGTCGAGAACGAGCTAGAGATCACTTGGGACGACCTCGTCGCCCTCCCGCTGGAGGAGAGCCACACGACGCTCATGTGCGTCTCGAATCCCGTCGGCGGCGAGCTCGTGGGCACGGCGCTCTGGCTGGGCTATCCGATCCGCCACCTGCTCGCCCGGGCGAAACCCACCCCGGATGCCGACATGGTGCTGTCGGTCAGTTCCGACGGTTTCAGCGCGTCCAGCCCACTCGCGGCACTCACCGACGACCGCAACGCGATCCTCGCGATCGGGATGAACGGCGAACCTCTCCCGCTCGAGCACGGCTTTCCCGTGCGGATGGTGGTTCCCGGTCTCTACGGCTACGTGTCGGCGACGAAATGGGTCACCGAATTGCGGGTCACCCGGTTCGACCGGGCGCGGGCCTACTGGACCGACCGCGGCTGGAGCGCTCGGGGGCCGGTGAAGATCTCGTCGCGGATCGATGTGCCGCGCGGCTCGGTCGGTGCGGGGGAGGTCGTCGTCGCGGGTGTCGCCTGGCACCAGCACACCGGAATCGCCGCCGTCGAGGTCTCGATCGACGACGGCCCGTGGCAGGGGGCCGAACTCGCGTCGGCGATCTCGGTCGACACCTGGGTGCAGTGGAGCTATCGGTGGAACGCCGCGCCCGGCTCCCACACGGTCAAGGCGCGGGCGACGAGCGTCGACGGCGAGGTGCAGACTGCCGCTCGGGCCGGGGTGGCGCCCGACGGCGCGACCGGGCATCACACCGTGTCGATCTCGGTGACCGAGTAGCCGGCGTGGTGAGTGCGACGCCGACGCATGACGGGGAGGTGTGACCCCTCGCGTCGCGAATCGGGACCGCTGACGTTCCCTTGACAGCCCCGTCGGTCTGGGCTCTTCTGGTCCCAGCCCGAGACGAAGGAGTCGGCAATGGATGATCTCGCGTTCGCGCGCGCCGCGCAGCTGCAGCCCATCGAATCGATCGCCGACGCGGCGGGCATCCCGAGAGAGGCGATCGAGCTCTACGGGCGGCACGTCGCGAAAGTCGACATCTCGAAGCTTCCGGTCGGCGGGCGGGCGCGGCTCGTGCTCGTGAGCGCGATGAGCCCGACGCCCGCGGGTGAGGGCAAGACGACGACATCCATCGGTCTCGCCGACGCGATCGCGCGACAGGGACACCGCACGATCGTCGCGCTGCGGGAACCGTCGCTCGGCCCGGTGCTGGGCATGAAGGGCGGTGCCGCCGGCGGCGGGCGATCCCAGGTGCTGCCGATGGAGGACATCAACTTGCACTTCACGGGCGACTTCCACGCGATCACGAGCGCCAACAACACGCTCGCCGCGATCGTCGACAACCACCTGCACCACGGCAACACGCTCGGCATCGACCCGCGGCGGGTGACCTTCCGGCGCGTTCTCGACGTCAACGACCGCGCGCTGCGCGACATCGTGCTCGGGCTCGGCGGGCCGACCGAGGGGGTGCCGCGCGAAGGCGGCTTCGACATCACGTCGGCCTCGGAGGTGATGGCCGCGCTGTGCCTCGCAACCGGCCTTGCCTCGCTCAAGTCACGGCTCGCGGCGATCACGGTCGCCTTCACGGCAGACCGCCGACCAGTCACCGTCGCCGACCTCGGGGCGGCCGGAGCCCTCACCGCCCTGTTGCGCTACGCCATCCGGCCGAACCTCGTGCAGACGATCGCGGGTACCCCGGCACTCGTGCACGGCGGGCCGTTCGCCAACACCGCGCACGGCTGCAACTCCGTCGTCGCGACGACGGCCGCCCGGTCGCTCGCCGATGTCGTCGTCACGGAAGCCGGTTTCGGGGCCGCCCCCGGGGCCGACAAGTACCTCGACATCAAGAGCCGAGTGGCGGATGTCGCGCCCGACGCCGTCGTCGTCGTCGCCACCATCCGCGCCCTCAAGATGCACGGCGGCGTGGCTCTCGCCGACCTCGCGACGCCCGACACGGATGCGGTCGATCGTGGCATCCCGAACCTCGCCCGCCACGTCGAGAACATCCGCCACTTCGGCCTCACGCCTGTTGTGGCGATCAACTCGTTCCCGACCGACACCGACGACGAACGCCGGCGGGTACTTTCCTGGGCGAATAACGCCGGGGTCGGCGCAGCGGTCGCGGATGTCTGGGCCAACGGCGGCGGAGGAGAAGGCGGGGACGCGCTCGCGGATGCCGTGCTCGCCGCGCTCGAGCAGCCGTCATCGTTTCAGCACCTCTACGAGCTCGACCTGCCGATCGCCGAGAAGATCCGCACCGTGGCGCGACAGATCTACCGTGCCGACGACGTCGAGTTCTCGGTCCCCGCATTGCGCAAGATCGCCGAGATCGAACGGAACGGCTGGGGTGGCTTCCCGGTGTGCATCGCCAAGACGCAGTACTCCTTCTCCGACGACGCGACCCTGCTCGGCGCCCCCGAGGGATTCGTGATCCACGTGCGCGACGTCATCCCGCGCACCGGCGCCGGCTTCGTCGTCGCCCTCACCGGCACGATCATGACGATGCCCGGCCTGCCCGCCCGCCCGGCACTCGAGCGCATCGACATCGATGTGGAGGGCAACATCACCGGGTTGTCGTGAGCGGGCCGATCGCAACGGATCACAGATAAGGCCCCGGACGAGCCGGGGCCTTTCAGTGCGCGAGGGGGGACTTGAACCCCCACACCCTTGCGAGTACTGGCACCTGAAGC
>CBFGZU010000040.1:0-16047 GCA_965653335.1 uncultured Pseudolysinimonas sp. | reverse complement strand
AGGCCGAGGGCCACGGTCTCGAGGGCGACGGGACGCCATCCCAGCGTTCCGCCGGTTCCCAGTGCGAGCAGAGCGCCGAGCGCGACGACCGCTCCCCCGCCGACACACGCGGCGACGCGCAGTCGTGACGTCGGCGCGAGGGCGATGCCGAGAACGTACCCGCCGAAAGCACCCAGCGCGACGACAGCTGCGACGAAGATGCCGAAGATCGCCGAGATGAGGGCGGCGTACGCCTGCACCCCGGTGAGGGCGCCGGTCTGCACCACGACCTGAGCTGCTGCGATGAGCCATCCCGTGAGTGCCCCGATCCCCAGCGTGGCGATGCCGCATCCGGTGAGGGCGCGACGGGTGAGTAACCCGACGGGCGCAGCCTCGGCCGCTTCCCCCTCGAAGCCGCGTTTCATGTTGCGAGGTTACCGAGCCGCGGGTGCCGTGTCGCCCTCCGGGGACGAATGCTGCGACACGCCGTCGACACGCCGTGTGGTTGCCATCCGGTCATCAGATCGCGACCGACGCGGCATGCAAACGGGCCGCCGCCCCGGAGGACGACGACCCGTTTTGTGTCTTGCGCTGGTCGCGATCAGCGACGCAGGCCCAGGCGTTCGATCAGCGAGCGGTAGCGCTCGATGTCGATGTCCTGGAGGTAGCCCAGCAACCGGCGGCGCTGGCCCACGAGCAGCAGCAGACCACGACGCGAGTGGTGATCGTGCTTGTGCTCTTTGAGGTGCTCGGTCAGATCCTTGATCCGCTTGGTCAGGATCGCGACCTGGACCTCGGGGGATCCGGTGTCACCGGGCTGGGTTGCGTACTCGTCGATGATCGCCTTCTTGGTCTCAGCGTCAAGAGCCATAGATTCGATCCCTCCTTCACCTCGTTGCGCGGCGCCGGGCACCCGATGTGCCGGCTCTCTGTCTCCGCGGCCGTTCTGACGGCAACCTTGCGAGGATATCAGAGGAGCGCGAAGAGCAGCGCCGTCGCGACGAACGAGCCGAGGATGAGCAGTGCGTAGAGCCCCGAGACGACGAGACCGATGATCGCCCACGGCCTGCGCTTGAGGGCACCGTCGCGGGTCTGTTTCAGCCCGCGCACGCCGTAGCGGATGGCGACGGCGAGCAGCGTGCCGACGATGACGAAGCGCACCGCTTCGAGACCGACGGCCGCTTCGGTGACCCGGGCGGCATCCGACAGCAGGTAGACGACGCCGAACGACGCACCACCGACGAGGATGTTGGTGAGCACCGCGAGAGCCGCGAATTGCAGCGATCGGGTCGCCGCGATCGAGGCGATTCCGCTCTTCACGGCGAGGGAGACCCGGCTGCCGCACTGCGCGCAGAAGGGCTTGTCGGGGGCGACGGCACGCGTGCCGCAGGAAGTACACGCGAGAGCGGGGGCTTCTCTTTGCGGTATGGCAATGCCGGTCGTCGGGAACGCGACCGTCATGTCCCCCATCTTAGGGACATGACCGCCGCCGGCAACCCCGAAAAAGCGACATGCGCGGCGAGTCTCACCGCACCTGATGTCACTCTCTGATATTGGCGCGAACTATTCGCCGAGCATCCGGTAGAGCTCGCGACGGAGGTCGTCGAGCTTGGCTGCGGCGCTCGCGCGCTGCTCGGTGGTTCCCTCGGATGCGACCTGGCGCACGACACCGGCGAGTTTTCGCGCGGCGGTCATCAGCTCGCCCTGCTCCTTCCAGGGGTTGCGGGACTGCGTCCACGCGGCGGCGATCTCGTCGGCGTGCTCGGCGACGTGGGCGCGACCGTCGTCGGTGAGGTCGTATTCGGCACGCGGACCCTGCGACGTGGGGGCGATGAGCCCTTCGTCGACGAGCTGCTGCAGCGTCGGGTAGACCGAGCCGGGGCTCGCGCGCCAGGCGCCGTCACTCTTGGCGTGGATGGCCTTGATGAGGCCGTAGCCGTTCGTCGGGCCCTCGCCGAGGAGGGAGAGGATGGCGCTGCGCACGTCGCCTTTGCGGGCCCGGCCGCCGAAGCCGCGCGGTGCAAACGCGGGGCCGCCGAGGAAGCCCATGTAGTCGGCTCCCGGGTGCGGCCCGCCCGCGCGGTAGCGGGATTGAAGTGGGGTTCCTTGGTGAACTCCGCGATCGTGATTCCTGTTCATGCGGTGCATGGTGTTTCTCCTGACTACCTGCCGTCCGACACGGACGGTCGTGTGATCCGGGCGCTACTCTATGACATGTTCCGATATATCGCAATATGTCGCCCTGAAAACCTGCTGCGATCCTCCCGGACGGTGCCGCAGACTAGGGACCGATGATCGCCTCCCGCCTCCTCGATCTGCTGCTCGTGCTCACCATGCTGGTGTTCGTCGGCGAGGGCATCCGCAACGGGATCGCGCGCAGTCTCGGCGCCATCCTCGGAGTCATCGCGGGGGGCGCGCTCGCGTTTCTCGCCGTCCCGCTCCTCGCCGGGGTGATCCCCGACCCGTTCTGGCGGGTCGCCGTCATCGTCGCCGTGTCCGTCGCGCTGCTGTTCGGCGGACACGCGCTCGGCGGCCGGATCGGTCGCGGCATCCGCGACCGGCAACGCGATGAGATCGGATTCGGCAGCCGACTCGCGGGGGCCGTCGCCAACGGGGTCATCGCGGCGCTCACCCTCGCCCTCGTCGCGGGGGGCGTCAACGCGCTCGGCGTTCCCCTGTTCAGTCAGGCGATCTCGGGCTCCTATGTCGTCCGCGCGATCGACGCCGTTACCCCCGCACCGGTCGACACACTGCTCGCCCGGGTGCGCTCGGCGGTGCTCGAGGAGGGCTTGCCGGCGATCGGCGAAACTCTCGGCGGGGTCGTCGACTCCCCCGGCATTCCCGATGTGCCCACCGACACCGATCCGCTCACCGCCGCGGCGCAATCGGTCGTGCGGATCGGCGGCACGGCGTTCGCGTGCGGGCAGAACCAGACCGGCACGGGTTTCGTCGTCGCGCCCGATCGCATCGTCACCAACGCGCACGTCGTCGCCGGCGTCGACCAACCCATCGTGGAGGCCCCGAACGGGCAGACCCTCGAGGGCTGGGTGGTCTATCTGGACCCCGTCGACGACCTCGCGATCGTCGCCGTCGAGGGCCTCTCGGCCGCGACGCTCAGCCTCTCCCCCGACCTCGCGGTCGGCGCGGACGCGGTCTTCGAGGGCTACCCGTACGGCGGACCGTTCGCCCGCGGCGCGGCCGAGGTGCTCGCGGTGTCGACGGAGAGCATCCCCGACATCTACGGCAGCACGCGCGCGCCGCGCGAGGTCTACACGCTCGCCGCGGCCGTGCAACCCGGCAACTCGGGCGGGCCTCTGCTGGCAACCGACGGGCGCGTCGCGGGAGTCGTCTTCGCCCGGAGCGCCGACGACCCCGAGCTGGGTTACGCGATGACGAACGACGAACTTCAGCCCGTCGCGTCTGCCGCGGCCGGCCTGTCATCGCCGGTGTCGCCCGGCGCGTGCGTCACCGGCTGACCGATCGGCTCTTGACGACGAGCCGCTGACGGGTGCACTCTGGGGGCAGGACAACTCATCGCCCAGAAGCGTCGGAGTCACTGACCCGCCACTGGGCGATGAGTCTGTTAAGCGGATACCACGCGAGCGGATGCCGCGGAAGGACGGCGCTCGGCGCCCCTCCGGTACGGCGAGAATGGGGGCATGGCCACCCGTGTCGTCGACTACTCACCCCTGCTGACCGCACCGACCCCGCAGGAGGTCTCCGACTACCGCAACCGGGCTCGCGCCGCGGGCGCCCCGTGGGCGAACACGACGGTGCAGACGCTCATCGCGATCGTCATCATGGGAGTCTTCGGTGTCGCGATTCTCGTGCCCATGGTCGGCGGCATCCTCGTGTATCTGCTCGACGGAATCGGCAATGGCAGCCCCGTGACGATCATCGCGCTGCTGTTCTTCGTGCTCATCATCTGCGTCTTCGGGTTCATGATCGCGCGGGTCGCGATCGCCGGGAGCGGCAAGTGGGCGCGGTGGCTGCGGATGGATCGGTTCGCCCAGGCCAACGGCTTCGTCTTCTCCCCCGCGAGCCCGAATCCCGCCTACCCGGGGGCGATCTTCCAGCTCGGCGACAGCCGCGCAGCCACCGAGCACTTCCGCACCGCCGACGGGCGCTTCCTCGACTTCGGCAACTACCGCTACACGACCGGCTCCGGCAAGAACCGCTCGACGCACACCTGGGGCTTCCTCGCGATCGAACTGGATCGACGGCTGCCGCACATGGTGCTCGACTCGAAAGCCAACAACGGCCTCTTCGGCGGCTCCAACCTGCCAGCGACGTTCGGCAAGGACCAGATCCTGTCGCTCGAAGGCGACTTCGACGAGTACTTCACGCTGTACTGCCCGAAGGAGTACGAACGCGACGCCCTCTACGTCTTCACCCCCGACCTGATGGCGCTGCTGATCGACAACGCGGCGCCCTTCGATGTCGAGATCGTCGACAACTGGATGTTCGTCTACTCGTCGACCGCATTTCCCGTCGCGCAGCCGGCCGTCTACCAGCGCCTACTGCGCATCGTCGAAACGGTCGGCACCAAGACGCTCACCCAGACCGACCGTTATCAGGATGATCGCGCGGCCACCCCGTTCGCGGCGAACGCCGTCGCCCCCGGCGGCACCCGGCTGAAGCGGGGAGTCAGCGCGGGCGCGATCATCCTCATCGCCGTCGCCGCGCTCATCTGGGGGTGGAGCTTCTTCGCCGACGTGGTGGCGAGTTTCGGCGGCTGACCCGCCCGACGAGCGCTCTCGGGCTGGGCTACCCCGCCGGCGGTGCGGGAGGCGTCGCCGGAGTGGCTGGAGTGGCCGCCGCGAGCCGGGCCCGCGACTCCGTCACTTGAGCCAGCAGCACCGCCTCGTCCTGCTGCGACCCGATGCCATCGCGCCCCGAGACGATGCGGTTGCGCGTGAACGCGAGATGCGTCGCATCCTTGATGTACTCGTTCATGACCTTGCCCAAGCCCCGCTGGCGCGCCCACGCGCGGGCCTGCCGTCGACCGCCCGCGGTACCGAGGGTGTTGACCTCGGTGGGGTTGAACCACCCGGCGGCGGCGTACTCGCCGAGCCGCAACTGCGTCATCTGGGCCTCCCGGCGCCGGAGCAGAATCACCCCGAGCACGGCGATCGCGAAGAGCGGCATCTGCACCACGAGGTAGTAGGCGTAGAAGTCGTAGATGAAGAACAGCACGCCGTTCCAGAAAGCGTGCAGCAGGATCGCCGGAACGAGACCGACGAGGAACATGACGATGCCGCCGAGTGCCGTGCCCTTGCGTGCGGCCAGCCCGATGAAGAACCCGATGAACGCCGAGAACATGACGTGCGCGAATGGCGAGAGGATGCCGCGGATGAAGAAGATCTCGCCCACCGCGAGGTCGAGGCGGCCCGATTCGGCGATCTGAATCGCGAAGTACTGGATGTTCTCCGTGAAGGCGAACCCGCCGCCGACGAGCGCGGCGAACACGATCCCGTCGACCGGTCCGTCGAAGTAGCGGCGAGCGACGAGGTAGATGAGCAGGATGCCGAGGCCCTTGCCGACCTCTTCGATGACCGGCGCTTGCACCGCGGTCTGCAGGAACACCGTGCCGTTGACCGTCGTGCCGCTCGCGGCATACAGGTACGACGCTCCCACGTCGACGACGAGCGCGATCACGATCGATACCGTCGCGCCCCAGAGGAACGCGATCAGGAGAAGAAGACGCGGTTCGGGTTCCCAGCGGTCGATCCAGCGCACCCCGAGTAGCACGATCGCGAGCGGAACGAGGGCGAGCAGCCCGCCGAGAAACGACAATCCCGGCCCGAGGAAGAGCAGGAAGTACGCCACGACGAGGATGAGCGCGACGAGCAACACGATGCCACCGACGATGATGCCCACGAGGAGACCGGGTCGCCAGCGCGGGTCGATGTCGAAGATCGCCTGCGGAGTCGCGGCAGTCGCGGCTTGAACGCTCGCGGGAGCCGTCTGGAGCACGTGCACGGTGGACTTCTGAGCCGCGTGCGCGGTCATGATCGACGTCGCCGGTGAGGCGGGGGCCGGGTCAGCGGAGGCCGCAGCCGCCTCGGAGTTCTCGGGAGTCGCCTGGGACATGGGTCACAATCTATCGGCCATCAGTGCTGCTTCTCGCGCAGGATCGCGAGCGCGCGGGATACCCGGTCCCGCAGCCCCGGAACGTTACCGCGCTGCGGGATTCGGGCTCGTTCGAGCATCGACACGACCTCGTCGCGCTGGGATTCGAGCACTGCCTCGAGTCGCCGACGATAGGTCGCCGACGCACGTAGCGCGACCACGACGGCG
Source organism: uncultured Pseudolysinimonas sp. (assembly GCA_965653335.1). GTDB lineage: Bacteria > Actinomycetota > Actinomycetes > Actinomycetales > Microbacteriaceae > Pseudolysinimonas_A. The sequence goes on along the minus strand of CBFGZU010000040.1, from coordinate 9,768 downwards.
ACGAGATGCACAACGACCCCGACGAAGGCGATCGGAAGCAGAGCGGAGTCCTCGCTCGCGACGAGCGCGGTCGCCACCGCGATGAGCACCACCCCGAGAAGGCGCAACGCGAGCACCGCCGTCGGGCGTCGGCTGCGCACGCGATCCGCGCGCTCAAGCCGCACCTCGAAGTCGCGCAGCTCGTCGGCATCCACCGTGAAGGTCGACCGGTCGCGCAGATCGCGACGCAGCCGCGCGTACGTCGGTCGCTCGCGGCGCAGCACCGCCAGCACGCCGACGCACCCGACGAGGAACGCCGCGGCGGCCGTGAGCAGCAGAACCCCGACGCCCGGGCCGGCCGCGAGCCGCGCCGCACGGTCGACTCCGTAGGCGATGAGAACCGCGAGGGTCGCGGTGAGCGCGAGCGCCCAGAACAGTTGCCGACCCCGGCGACGGGTGAGCGCATCGGGGTCGTCGGAGTCGCGAACCGTCGAGGCGTCGATGAGCGCCCCGGCCGCGTCGCTCACCTGCAGCACGACGGCCGCCAGCCCGGCGACGATCATCCCGACCAGGACGGGGTCGGCGCCCGTCATCGGGTCGGCGGCGACTCGGGTTCGAGTCCGGCGACGAGCGAGAAGATGCACACGGCGAACATGAGGCCCGCGTATCCGGCGAGCACCGCGCGCGTGGCCGGCTTGAATGTCTGCTCGACGCGACGCACCAGCTCGGCCGGCACGTGGCTCGGGTCGGCACCGACGGCGCGGCCCCACTCCAGCAGCAGCGCCTCGGCCTCGGTGACCTGCGGGTCGACGGGGTCGTCTCCGCCGTCGCGCAACGCCTCCTCGAAGATCGCGGTGGGATACGGCGCCGGAACCGCCCGCGACAGTGCGAGCGAGAACAGTGTCACCGTCCGTTCGCCCACGAGAGCCTCGAGCTCGTTCTTCACGTCGAACCAGCGCGCGTAGGCCTGGAAGACGGTGACGTTGTTCAGCAGCGCACGATCGAGGCTCGACAACGGACCCGGATGCTCGTCACGGAAGCGATTGCGGGCGACGGCGGCGTCGTCGGAGAGCTCATCGTCTGACGGCACGGGGAGAAAACCCATGCCGCCAGCCTAGGCCTCGCACGCCAGCCCTGTGGCGGGAGAATTACGCCGCCAGTCGCCCCTCAGCGGCCGGGAGGAGCGGCACGTCGTCGAAGACGCCCGCACGGATCGCCTGGAACACCTCAACGGCGGCCTGCGCGAGTCGCCCGTGACTGCCCAGCCCGCGGCGACGTGCCATCTTGTCGTCGTAAATGGCGACATCGGCAGTATCGGCGATGCTGGCCCCGAGCGAGCGCGCCCACGCTCCGGTCATCTCGGCGACGAGCGAATCGTGCGACTCGATCCGCACCTGCTGGCCGCGGCTGAACGGCCGGGTGCGCACGAGCGCGCGAGCGATGAGGCCCGCACCGAGGTAGGAGACCACCGCGTCGTCGCTCACCCAAGCAGGAACGCCGAGCACGTCATCCTGTTCGATGAGGATGAGCTCGTCGAGCTGCTGTCCGCTGTCGCGCCAGGCGACCCGGTCACGTGGCGCGAAACCGTTCGTGTCGGCGCCCACGGCGTCGACGACGCCGACGACGAATCCGCGCCCGCGACGTGTCGGGCGCAAGCGAAGGCGTCCCGTCGTCGGACGGGGAACGGGCGGGGTCGAGGGGTTCAGGCGCTGTCGCGCATCACTCAGTTTGGTAGGCATACACGGGAAACAACGCGAGTGCTTCGGCCCCTATTCCCACTCGCCTCCCCGCCCGTGACACGCCGTCAGACGGCGACGAATCAGAAGACCTTCCCCGGATTGAGGATGTTCCCGGGGTCGAAGACGTGCTTGATCTGGCGTTGCAAACCGAAGGAGTCGTCCCCGAGTTCGTCACGAAGCCAGCGCTTCTTGAGGATGCCGACCCCGTGTTCGCCGGTCAAGGTTCCGCCGAGGCGCAAGCAGTCGAGGAACATCTCGTCGGCGGCAGCCCACACGTGGTCGGGCACCTCGACGTGACCGTCGACGTCCGGGGCGGTGAAGACGAAGTTGGGATGCAGGTTGCCGTCGCCCGCGTGCGCGACGGTCGGCATCTCGAAACCGTACTTCGCCGAGATGCGCTCGATCGAGGCGAACATCGCGGGCAGCGCACTCCGGGGGACGGCGACATCCTCGATGAGCACTGTTCCGATCACTTGCAGCGACGGATGGAAGGCGCGGCGGATGTCGAAGAGCCGTTTCGCCTCGTCGGCATCCTCGGTCGTCTCGATGTCGCCGCCGAGCGAACGCATGATCGCGGCGATCGACGCGGCCTCCTCCGCGGCGCCCAGCCCGTCGGTCTGCGCGAGCAGCATCGCGCCGTCACCGAGATCGACGTCGAGGTGACTCGCGATGCTCCGCACGGCGCTCGCGTCGAGCAGCTCCATGATCGCCGGGGTGACGCCGCTCGCGCTCACGACGCTCGACGCGCGGGCTGCTTGCTCGACCGACGGGAACTGGGCCTTGATCGTGACGGGGGTGCCTTTCGGCAGCGGACGCAGCCGCAGTGTCGCCTCGACGATGACGCCGAGGGTGCCTTCGGAGCCGATCAGGAGCGCGGTGAGGTCGTAGCCGGTGACGCCCTTCACCGTGCGATGGCCGAGTTCGATGAGCCGGCCGTCGGCGAGCACCACTTTGAGCCCGAGCACCGCTTCGCGCGTGACGCCGTACTTCGCGCAGAGCAGACCGCCCGCGTTGGTCGCGATGTTGCCGCCGATCGTCGAGATCGCGCGGCTCGCCGGATCGGGCGCCCACCAGAGGCCGCGGCCGTTGACCAGGGCGTTGAGGTCGGCGTTGATGACTCCCGGCTCGACGACGGCGAGTTCGTCGTCGAGGGACACTTCGAGCACCCGATCCATGCGGAGCGTGCTCAGCACGATCTCGCCGGCGCTGCCGATCGCCCCGCCGGCGAGGCCGGTGCCGGCGCCGCGCGGGACGACGGGGATGCCGCGCTCACTCGCGAATCGAAGGGTCGCTTGCACGTCGGCGACGTCGCGCGCCTCGACGACGGCAAGCGGGAAGGTCGGCGCGACGTGTCCCGATTTGTCGGCGCGCGCCTCGTCGAGCGCCCCCTGGTCGGTGCGCACCGCATCGCCGAGCTCGGCCAGCAGCGGCTCGAGCCCCGCGACGGGCTGGCCGGCCTCGAGGGTCATGATCGACAGCGTATCCGGGCGCAGCTCACGCCCTTCGAGGCGATGTCCGATTTCCGCCACTGCGGGTCGGTGGCGCGTGCGACGCTGAGCTGGTGGAAAGCGCCCGATCCGACGACGCCGGGATGTTCGCCGCCCGCTACAGCGCCCTCGCCTCCCGCGACGCGCGGTTCGACGGGCAGTTCATCGCCGGCGTGCACTCGACGGGCATCTATTGCCGGCCGAGTTGCCCCGCGATGACGCCCCGACCAGGAAATGTGTCGTTCTACCGCACCGCCGCGGCGGCGCACGAGGCCGGACTGCGAGCCTGTAAGCGCTGCCAACCGGATGCCGTACCCGGCTCCCCCGACTGGAATCTGCGCGACGACCTCGCCTCGCGCGCCATGCGGCTCGTGCACGACGGTGTCGTCGAACGCGAAGGCGTGCCGGGACTCGCCGCCCGCCTCGGCTACACCCCGCGCCACGTGACGCGGGTGCTGACCGCGGAACTCGGCGCGGGGCCGCTCGCCCTCGCCCGCGCGCACCGAGCTCAGACGGCGCGCGCGCTGCTCGCCGCGACCGACCTCCCTGTGACCGACATCGCCTACGCCGCCGGATTCGGATCGTTGCGCCAATTCAACGACACGATCGCGGCCGTCTACCGGGCAACGCCGACGGAGCTGCGCGCCCTCGCGCGCCGCGGATCGCCCGCCGCCCAGGAGGTGGGAGTCATCACCCTGCGGCTCCCCGCGCGGTCGCCGTTCGACAGCGCCGGGCTCTTCCGCTTCTTCGCCGACCACGGCATCCACCACTTCGAGGACGGCGACGACACCCGATTCTCCCGGCCGCTGCGGTTGCCCGGCGGACGCGCGCAGATCGAGGTCCGGCCCGAGCCGAACGGCGTCGTGCTGCACGCCCGGCTCGCGGCACTCTCCGACCTCCCCGCCGTTACCGCCCGCGTGCGACGCATGTTCGACCTCGACGCCGATTCGGTCGCGATCGACACCCACCTCGCTCGCGACCCCGACCTCGCGCCCCTCGTCGCCGCGGTGCCCGGCATCCGCATCCCCGGCAGCGCGAGCGGCGAGGAAGCGCTGTTCCGCGCCCTCATCGGTCAGCAGATCTCGGTCGCTGCGGCCCGCACCGTGCTCGGCCGGCTCGTCGAGCACTTCGGTGACTTTCCGACCGCGGAGCAACTCGCGCAAGCCGGCGACGAGGTCTTGCGCGGACCGGCGGCGCGGATCGCCGCCATCCGCACGGTCGCCGGCGTGATCGCGGCCGGCGATCTGCCACTCGACCCGGCCACCCCCGTCGCCGAACTCCGCGCCCGGCTGCTCGCGCTGCCCGGCGTCGGCCCGTGGACGACCGAGTACCTCGCGATGCGGGCGCTCGGGCACCCCGACGCGTTCCCGGCGACCGATCTCGTGCTCGCCCGATCCGCGGCGGCGCTGGGCATCGACCCCTCCCCCCGCGCGTCGTGGGCCCCCTGGCGTTCCTACGCGGCCCTGCACCTCTGGCGCAATCGACCGCTTCGCGCCCATCCCGCTGGTTGAGAAACCCGCGCAACGGGCGAATCGAAACCCGCGGCGGCCCTCGACCCACGTTGTAGCCTGGCGGCGATGCTCGTCTCCGTGGTGATCCCCGCGCGCAACGACGCCGAGATGCTCGCGCGCTGCCTCGCCTCACTCGCGCTCCAGGAACGCGCCCCCGACGAGATCGTCGTCGTCGACAACGGCTCGACCGACGACACCCGCGCGGTCGCCGAAGCCGCCGGCGCCCGCGTCGTGTGGGAGCCGATCCCCGGCATCCCGCGCGCATCCGCCGTCGGACTCGATGCCGCCCGCGGTGAGGTGATCGCCCGCATCGACGCCGACTCGGTCTGCCCGCCCGACTGGCTGAATCGCATCTGCACGGCGTTCGAACTGGACCCCGGACTCGGGGTGGTCACGGGCTCGGGCGACTTCTACGACGCCGGACCGATCACGCGCCGACTGGGCAAGTCGTGGTGGGTCGGCGGCTTGTACTGGTCGATGACGATCTACCTCGGGCACCCGCCGGTCTTCGGGTCGAACTTCGCGATGCGGCGGGACGTGTGGGAGCAGCTCTCCCCCGAGGTGCACCGCGAGGCATGCGACATCCATGACGATCTCGATATCAGCCTGCACATCAGGCCGTGGATGACGGTGCGCTACGACCCCGAACTCGTCGTCGGCATCTCGGCGCGGCCGTTCGCCACCTGGTCGGGCTTCACCCGCCGACTGTCGTGGATCATCCCGACGTTACGCAACCACTGGCCCGAGGACTCACCATGGGCTCGGCGTGCGGCGCGGCGCAGATACGCCGCCGAGCGGGACGGCAAGCGGAACGCGCAGCTCTAGTCCGCCGACTCGAAGAGAGCGATCATGTCGCGCGCCAGCTGATGCGGTGCCGTCTCGCACGGGCTGTGACCCGTGCGGTAGACGACGAGCCGCGCGCCGATCCGTTCCGCGAACCTCGCGTGCAGCTCGGTCGGCCACAGATCATGCGATCCGACCGCGACGAGCTTCGGCACCGGCGACGCCGCGACCGCGTCGCGCACATCGGGGGCCCGCTTCATGAGCCGGATGATGTCCTCGAGGCTCCGCCGGCTCGTGTGGTCGAAACGCATCCGCACGAACTCCAGGCGCCGCGGCGGGACGTGATTCTTGTTGGTGCGGATCCCCCACGTCATGAGCGCGGCTCCGATCCGGCCGCTCGCAAGGAAGGTGTACGGGCCGAGTACCCGGACACCGCGGAACCCGTTCCCCGGCTCGGGCGGCGTCGCGAGCAGCGTGAGGCTCCGCACCAGGTCCGGCCGGCGCACGAGCACGAGCTCCGCGATCGTGCCGGCGAACGAATATCCGAGCACGTGGGCCGGAGCGCCATCCTCCAGGAACGCGATCAAGTCGTCGACGAAGAGGTCGTAGTCGTAGGGGCGGCCACGCGGAGGGCCCGCCCGACCCGATTGGTACTGGCCGGCGATATCGAACGACTGCACGAAGTACCCCGCTGCCGCGAGCACCGGCAGCATGAGCACGAAGTCCTCCTTCGACCCCGACGCGCCGGGCATGAGAACGACCCGAGGATGCCCGGGGTCACCGAGCGACACCACCGCCAGCTCCCCGCTCGGAGCCCGGAACCGGGATGCCACCGACCCCGAGGCGGGAACCGACCAGTCGCGGTCGCCGAGAGCACGATCCAAGCGCTCGGCCTCATCGACGGGATCGCCCAACGCCTCCTGGTAGTGGTCGAACACCCCGTCAGGATACTGAGCGGATGGCGTCGAACCCCGGCCGTTCGGGGCCGGGGTTCGAACTCGAGCACGCGCGCCTACCGCCCGGTGGCATCCGGAGCGCGGTCGATGTCGCCGCGCCACGCGCCCGACTCGGCGCCGTGCGCTTCGATGATCTCCTTGAACTTCGCGAGGTCGCGGGCGACCTGCATGTCGTCGATCTGCAGGGCGGCCCCCGCCTTCTCGATGAAGCCCTCGGGTTCCCAATCCAGCTGGAGGGTCACCCGGGTCTGGTCGTCGCTCAATCGGTGGAAGGTCACCACTCCCGCATGCTCCGGCCCGTCGGTGCTGCGCCAGGCGACGCGCTCATCCGGGTGCTGTTCGGTGATCTCGGCGTCGAACTCGCGCTCGACCCCGCCCACCGACACCGTCCAATGGAGGTGCTCGTCGTCGATCTGGGTGACTTGGTCGACGCCGCTCATGAACTCGGGAAACTCTTCGAACTGGGTCCACTGGTTGTAGGCCGTGCTCACCGGCACGTCCACGTCGATGCTCTTCTCGATGGTCGTCATGGCTCCACTGTGCGTGGGCCCTTGCCCGCCCGGCAGCGGGTTGACAATTTCCCGCGAGTCGCGCAGGGTGCCCCCTACCATCGGAGCATGGCGCCCACGGGAGAGACCGAGTCGGAGCGGGTCGCGCGCAACTGGGACGAGATCCTCCAGGAGTTGCGAGTCACCCAGACCGGCACCCAGATCCTGCTCGGCTTTCTGCTGACTATCCCCTTTCAGGCGGGGTTCGCCGACATCGACGCCCAGCAGATCGCCGTCTACCTCACGCTCGTCGTGGTCGCCGCGCTCGCCACGGTCTTCGCCCTCGCCCCCGTCGCCTTGCACCGGGCCCTGTTCCGGCGTGGCGCGAAGCCGGAACTCGTCCTCGCGGCCCACCTGCTCATGCGACTCGCACTCGGGGCGATCTCGCTCGCGCTCAGCGGCACCGTCTACCTGATCTTCACCGTCGTGATCGGTGACGTCGCCGCGCTCGTCGCGGGCGGCTCGACCCTCGTACTGACCTTTCTGCTCTGGGCGGTGCTGCCGTCGTTCCTGCGGAGAATGAACGCGTGAGCGGGACCGCTCGCTGGCGGGTTGCCGTCCGGCGGGCCGGTCACGGGTTCGTGCGGCATCGCGGCATCGACTCCGCTGCCGCCCTCACCTTCTTCTCGCTGCTCGTGCTGCTCCCTGGCGCGCTCGCCGTCGTGTCGGTGTTCGCGATCTTCGACGACCGCGACCGGGCCGTTCAGGACCTCGTCGCCGTGCTCGACACCGTGCTACCCGATCACGCCGCGCGCGACCTGGAAGACGTTTTGCGCGAGCTCCTGAGCCTCGAGAACCCCTACGTCGCCCTCGTCATCGCGCTCGCCCTCGTACTCTGGACGACATCCGGCTACGCGACCGCGTTCGGGCGTGCCGTGAACGACATCTACGAGGTCGAGGAGGGCCGGCCGTTCTGGGCGTTTCGCGCCCGGATGCTGCTCGTCGCATCCGTGCTCGCACTGCTCGGCGCGATCGTCGTCACCGTGCTGCTCGGTCCCGGGGACCTGCCGGTCTGGGCGATCCTGCGCTGGCCCGTGCTCGCCGCGTTCGCGGTGCTCTTCGTCGCCGTGCTGTACACCTCCACTCCCAACGTCATCCGGCCGCGGTTGCGCTGGGTGAGCGTCGGGTCGAGCGTCGCCATCCTCATCTGGATGGCGGCCACCGCGGGTTTCGCACTCTACGTCGTACTCGTCGACCACGGGGCGATCTACGGCTCGCTCGGCGGAGCCATCGTGGGGCTGCTCTGGCTGTACCTGACGAACGCGGCGCTCATCGCCGGGGTCGAGCTGGATGCCGAATTCACCCGCCTCAAGCAACTGAGCGCCGGCGAAGACGTCGCGACCGCCTTGAACCTTCGCGTGCGGGACACGCGGCGCATCCGCATGTTGCGACGTCAACAGCGCGCCGACATCGCGGCGGCGCGCGACATCCGGGATGACGCCGGGACCTGACCGCACCGAGCGACATGCCCTAGCTCGCGCGCCGCCGATGAGCAACCCCGTTCCGGGCCGAGCCGGCCCGGCGTAGACCAGAGGCATGTCGTCCACGACGAGCGATCACAATCCCGTCACCCGCTACCCCCGAACCGACTTCCCCCGCCAGGAGCAAGAACAGCCGGGCCTGACGAGCGCCACCGACCCGACTCCCGATCACGGCGAGAAGAGCTACATCGGCACCGGCAAGCTCTCCGGGATGCGCGCCCTCATCACGGGCGGCGACTCCGGCATCGGGCGGGCCGTCGCGATCGCGTTCGCCCGAGAGGGCGCCGACGTGGCGATCTCGTACCTCGCCGAAGAGGAGGAGGACGCCGCCGACACCGCGCGATGGATTGAAGAGACGGGGCGGACCGCCGTGCGGTTGCCGGGCGACGTGCGCCGCGAAGCGGAGTGCACGGCGCTCGTCGACAAGGTCGTCGATGGGCTCGGCGGCCTCGACATCCTCGTGCTCAACGCGGCGTATCAGGAGAATCGCGACGGCCTCGAGAACATCCCGACCGCTGAACTCGAGCGTGTGTTCGACACCAACCTGTACGCGCCGCTGTGGATCTCCCGGGCGGCGATCCCGCATCTCCAGCCGGGGTCGTCGATCATCACGACCTCGTCGATCCAGGCCTTCAACCCCTCGCCGCAACTCATCGACTACGCCATGACGAAAGCGGCGCAAGTGGCGTTCACGAAGGCCCTCGCGCAACAGCTGGGTGCCCGCGGCATCCGAGTGAACGCCGTTGCGCCGGGGCCGATCTGGACGCCGCTCATCCCGGCGACCTCCTGGCCCGACAAGGTGCCCGAGTTCGGGCAGGACACCCCGCTCGGCCGAGCCGGCCAGCCCGCAGAGGTCGCCCCGGCCTACGTCTTCCTCGCGTCGCCCGAGTCGTCATATGTCTCGGGCGCGATCCTGCCGGTAACGGGAGGAAAAGGGCTGTAAGGCCCCGAACGACCGAAAGGAGAACACCCATGCCCGCTGGACGCGGATCGAACTCCCTCAAGGATCCGAAACTGTACGAGGAGCTGCGCGACGACGGCGCGAGTAAGCAGAAGGCGGCGCGCATCTCGAACGCCGCCGCCGCTCGCGGACGGTCGGCGATCGGCCGGAAGGGTGGGAAGTCCGGCGACTACGACGACTGGACCGTCCCGAAGCTCAAGTCCCGGGCCAAGGAACTGGGTATGCACGGGTACTCGGGCAAGAAGAAGTCCGAACTCGTCTCGATGCTCAGAAACCGCTGACCTGTTCGACGCGCGCTAGCGTGAACGCATGTCGTTCATCAC
>CBFGZU010000039.1:0-17178 GCA_965653335.1 uncultured Pseudolysinimonas sp. | reverse complement strand
AGCCGACCCGACTCGTCGATTCCCGTCGCGACGCCGACGAGATCCGACCCGTCCGCGAGAGCGACCCGCACCCGCAGCCCGACGGTCGCGCAGCGTGCCACCACCCGATCCCGCACGCGCGAGACCGGCCCGGGCGCCTCGAGTTCGTTGCGCAGCCGCGTGAGGTAACTCGCGAGGACGGTGTCGAGCTGGCCCGGGTCGAGCTCAATCCCGGCGAGTGCGAGCGACGTCGCGGTCTCGACCGGCAACTGCTCCGCCGACTGGGCGACGTTCAGCCCCGAGCCGATCACGACATCCCGACCGCCCGGTGCGACCTCGATGAGGATGCCGCACACCTTGCGACCCTCGATCAGCAAGTCGTTGGGCCACTTCACCGCGACTCGGCCGGGTGCGACGTCGTCGAGCGCTTCGGCAAGGGTCAGGCCGGCGAGCAACGGCAACCACGAGGCGAGCGGCGAGGCCAGCGCATCCCGCACGAGCACCGAGAGCGCGACAGCAGTGCCGGCGGGGGCGACCCACGACCGGTCGAGTCGGCCGCGCCCCGCCGTCTGATTGAGGGTCAGCAGCGCCGTGAACGACGCCACCGCGGGGTCGGCGGCGAGCGCGAGCAGGTCGCTGTTGGTCGACGCCGACGACTCGACGACACGCAGGTCGGGCACCGCCGAGCGGCTCAACGGATAGTCCATGGAAGCGAGCCTAGGATGTCGCTCATGCCGGACGACGCGAGCGCCTCTCGCGACGGCACCACGAGCATCCTGGTCGTCACGCCGACCTATGACGAAGCCGGAAGCCTCGCCGCGACGATCGCCGCCATCCTCGCCGCGGCTCCCGACGCGCACGTGCTCGTCGTCGACGACGCGAGCCCCGACGGCACGGGCGTCATCGCCGACGGGCTCGCCGCCGCCGATGCTCGGGTCAGCGTGCTCCACCGGAAGCGTAAGCAGGGGCTCGGGCGCGCCTACGTCGCGGGATTCCGCGTCGCCCTCGACCGCGGCTACGACGTGATCGTCGAAATGGATGCCGACGGCTCGCATCCGGCATCCGCCCTGCCCGCCCTCGTGGCCGCTCTCGCGGACGACCCGGCCGTGGGTCTCGCGATCGGCTCGCGCTACGTGCCCGGCGGCGGGCTCGCCGACTGGGCAGCCACACGCCGGCTGCTGAGCCGCGCGGGCAACGCCTACGCGCGTGCGATGTTGCGGCTCGGCGTACGCGACGTCACCGCGGGCTACCGCGCCTACCGCGCTCACGTGCTGCGCGACCTGCCCCTCGACGAGATCGACTCGCGCGGCTACTGCTTCCAGATCGACATGACCCGACGCACCCTCGACGCAGGCTGGCGGATCGTGGAGCACCCGATCGAGTTCCGGGAGCGCACGGCGGGCCGCTCGAAGATGAGCAAAGCGATCGTCGCCGAGGCGATGTTGCGGGTCACCGCGTGGGGAATCGCGCGCGTGCTGAAGGCCCCGGCACACGTCAGCCGGCCGACGCGCGGAGCGAGCGCAACGCGCTGAACGCCGCGACTACAGCCGGTCTTCAAGCGCTCGCGGGCCGCGGCTGTGATGTAGCACCGCGAAGACTTCGACGCGTCCGATTTGCGGATGAACCCGATACCAGAGGTGGTATCGAAACACCGTCATGCTCTCGTGGCGAACTCCGGGCCGAACCTCTGGGCGCAGGAGCGGATGCTCTGCGATGGCGGCAATCGCCGCCTCAAGGTCGTCGAGGAATCGCTCCGTCTGAGCCGGAGCGTTGACGTCGAAGTACGCCTCGATCTCCTCGATGTCCCGTTGCGCTTCGCGGTAGAGGAGGACGCGAATCACGCGCCGCGACGAGCGCGAACGCGCTGGAGGAACTCGTCGGCCGGGACCGCATCCGGACTAATGTCGGGACCCATCTCCGCAAGCCGCCGGTCGATCTCGGCGAGGACCTCCGACGGAACGTCGTCAGCGTCGAGGGAGCCCTCGACGGCGCGGATCAGCTCGCGCCGGGATTCGGCGTCGAGCCGGAGCACTTGCTCCAGCAGCGCGCTGTTTACCATGCGCCAATGGTATCCGCGACGCCCGACATCCGGGGCAAGAAGGGCAAAGCGGTCGTCGCCGTGGTGATGCTTCGCGTGACGCCGCGTGGGGAATCGCGCGCGCTGAAACCACGGCTCCCGTCAGCCGGTCGACGCGCGGGGCGAGCGCAACGCGCTGACCTGCCTGGCGATCCGCCGCCAACGCCGCACGACAACACGCGCGGGAGTGCCCACAAGCACTGCGGCGCGTCCTCCAAGTGACCGATCGGCATCCCCGAGTGCTTTCTTGCGATCCCACGCGGCCCGCATCCGTCCGCCTCGAGCGACGTAGGCGGGACGGGGAGCGAGGCGGCCCTCGCGCCGTGCGTCGACCAGGGGCCCGAACTGGCCGATCCAGTCGTCGTGGTCGGACCCGTGGAAGTAGTTGTCATCGAGCCAGGTCGACCGTGGAGCGTGGAATCTCCGAGCGACGACGTCGGTCAACGGCGCGAGCATCCCGCTTCCCTCGAACACGGGGTTGATGAGCCGAGCGGACACTCCGAAGTCGTCGATGGCGATCACCGGGATCCCCCGCGCGATCGCCTCGATCACCGAGGTCGAACTGACCGTGACGAGTCCTTCCGCCGTGTCGAGCGCCCGCGACATCGAACCCGATGCGACGACAAGGTTGGGCGGGATGGGCCCCAGCTCGGCGATCAGGTCGGGAATGGCGGCATCCTCGGGATGCGTCTGCAACTCGCCGGCGAGGGTCCGCACCTTGACGACGACGCGCTTCGTCGGATCGGCGAGAGCCGCGGCCCGCAGCGTGCGGGCGATCGTCAGTCGCCGCTCGCGGTCTCGCGGCACGATCGCCTGAGCGGCGAACACCATGTCGGTGCCGTGCGCTGGCTCACGCGACGCGAACGGCAGTGTGGCGAGCGCGAGGCGGTGGTCCCAACCGCGTGCGCGGGAAAGTTCGCCGAACTCTCGAACCTCGCGGCGGGAGTGCACGATCATCAGATCAGCCTGCCGCCGGAACTGCAGCGCCTTGCGCGTCACCGGGATCGAGATGCCCGGCATCCCCTCGACGATGACCGGCCGCGGGTCCATCGTCGCGACCATGCGCGTCAGCACCATACCGATCGGACCGGGCGCCGCGACCAGGACCGCGTCGGGACGGCGCTCATGCAGGCGATCCATCATCTCACCGGGCGTGATCCGCGTCGCCGATGGGATTCCGGTGCCGATTAGCGACGCCGCGAGCTGCGCGTCGCTGACCACGAGCGGGGTGTCGACGACGAGCAGTTCCCGCTCCCACTCCGGCGGTAGGGTGCCCGCGAGCGCCGCCCCCCACTTGACGTAGGAGTCGGAGTCGGCGAGGACGACGAGCCGCACTACGCGGTGGCCCGGCTCGGCGCCCGCAGGGCGCGGACAGCAGCGCTCATGAAGCTGCACCGATCCGGCTCGGCGCCGGCAGGGCGCGGACAGCAGCGCTCATGAAGCTGCACCGATCCGGCTCGGCGCCCGCAGGGCGCGGACAGCAGCGCTCATGAAGCTGCGCCGATCCGGCGCAGCTTCGCCATCGGCGCCTCTTCGCCCGGCATGATGCGCTTGACGCCGTCACCCATCGCCGCCTCGATGACGCGGATGTCGCGCACGAGATGCTGCAGTCCGGTCGGTTCGAGCGACGCGGCGTGGTCGGAGCCCCACATCGTGCGGTCGAGGGTGATGTGCCGTTCGATCACGACGGCGCCGAGCGCGGCGGCGGCGAGCGAGATCTGCAATCCGGGCTCGTGGCCCGAGTACCCGACCGGCACGCCGGGGAAGCGGTCGCGGAGGGTCGCGAGCATCCTCAGGTTTGCCTCTTCGGCAGGCATCGGGTAGGTCGAGGTCGCGTGCAGCAGCACGAGGTTGTCGACGCCGAGCACGTCGACGGCGGTATCGATCTGCGACAGCGTCGACATCCCCGTGGAGAGGATGACCGGCTTGCCTGTCGCGGCGAGCGCCCGCAACAGTTCCAGGTCGGTGACGGATGCCGACGCGACTTTGTGCGCGACGACGTTGAGGTCTTCCAGAAACTCGACCGAGGGCACATCCCACGGCGAGGCGAACCAGTCCAGGCCGCGGAGCGTCGCGTGGTCGCCGATCTCGATGTACTGGTCGCGGTCGAACTCGACGCGGTAGCGGTATTCGAGATAGCTCATGGTTCCCCACGGCGTCTCACGCAGCATGTCGCGCATGTGCGCCGGGGTGGAGATCTCGGGGGTGCGCTTCTGGAATTTCACGGCTTGCACGCCCGCGTCGGCGGCGACGTCGATGAGTCGTTTCGCGATGTCGACATTGCCGTTGTGGTTGAGGCCGATCTCGGCGATGACGTAGGCGGCGAGGCCCTCGCCGATGCTCGTGCGGCCGATGCGGACGGTCATGATGTTCTCCTCGTGGTGTCGGCGGTCGATGCGGGGCGGGCGGCGCGTTCGCGAGCGGCGAGGATGCGTTCGGCGGCTTCGCGGACGGCCCCTCGACCGCCCGCGGAGCCGAGCACGACACGCGCGGCGGCGAGCACTCGCGGGTGGGCGTCCGGCACGGCGAGCGGCCAGCCCACCGCGTCGAGACACGCCAGATCGTTGACGTCGTTGCCGAGGTAGGCGACGCGGTCGAGGTCGAGGTGCCGCTCCGCCGCCCAGGCACGCAGCACGGCGGCTTTGTCACTGAGACCCTGCCGCACGTCGACGCCGAGCTTCGCGGCGCGTGCCCCCACGACGGGATTGGTCTCGGTCGACAGGATGAGGGTGGCGACGCCGGCTCGTCGCAGCAGGCCGATGCCCATCCCGTCGCCGCGATCGACGCGCACGTACTCGGTGCCGTCCTGCCCGATGATGACCGAATCGTCGGTGTGCACACCGTCGAAGTCGGTGACGAGAGCGTCGACGTCGAGGACGGCCGCCGGCGACACGAGCGGAGCGATCGCGTTCGCGATGCGCAGTTGCTCGGCGGTGTCGATCTCGAGGGCGTGCCGCTCCTCGACGAGCGCGACTCCGACGCTGCCGAAGAAGCGGTGTCGGGCGACGCGGAAGCCTGCGGCGTCGAGCACGTAGAACGCGCCCGTCTCCAAATATTCGGGTTGTCGATCCTGGCGGCGCGGCCGGTGCGCGGGATCGTGGTTGATGCCCGTCATGCCGTCGGCGCCGTGACGCCAGACGAAGCCCCAGGATTCGACCGCCGCGAAGACGACGTCCGCCGCCCCGCTCGCGACCCGGCCGATCGCGTCGTCGAGGTCGGTCGGCTCGATGAACGGCGACGTCGCCTGGAGGAAGACGAGGATGCCGGTCTCGACACCGCGGGCACGCAGGGTGTCGAGCGCATGCAGCAGCGCGGATTCGCTCGACGCGGTGTCTCCCGCGAGGGCCGCCGGTCGGTCGACGATCTCGGCTCCCCACTCCCGCGCGACGGCGGCGATCTCGTCGTCGTCGGTCGACACCACGACGCGGTCGATCGTCGGCACGCCGCGTGCGGCGGCGACCGCGCGGCCGATGAGCGGGATGCCCCCGACCCGGCGGAGGTTCTTGCCGGGAACGCCCTTCGAGCCGCCGCGCGCCGGGATGACGGCGACGACTTCGCCCTGCAGCCCCGTCACCGGATGCCCTCGGCCACCGGATGGCGGGTCATCACGTGGGCGAGCGTCGCATCCGCGCTCGACCCTGAGGAGCGGATCTCGAGACCGTCGAGACCCGCGAGGAAGAGCTCGACGGGCAGCCCCGGTTCGATCACCGTCACACCCAGGATGCCGCGAATCGCGTCGATGTCGGCCCTCGGCTCCCGGCGGTGCGGCAGGTAGACGGCGGGTCCGGCCGCGACGAAGCGGGTGATGTCGGCCCGGTGCTCGGCCCGATCGAGCAACCCGTCGGCGACCCGCGACGTGCCGAGGATCACGCGCGTCACGGGCAACCGCGGCGGCCGCGCGGTGCGGCGTGTCCACGCGAACCGGTTGGCGCGCAGCCGCACTCCGAGCGCTGCGGCGGCGGCGAACTCGGGGCGCTCGATTCCGGCTGCGTCAGCCACGAACATGCTGAAGAACTCCAGGCGGGAGGTGCCGGCGAGCCGCAGCAGGTGGTCGCGGGCGAGGTCGCCCAGCATCCCCCGCAGTCCCGAGGGTCGCTGTCCGGCGCGCTCGAAGGCGCACTGACCGGCGAGGGCGGCGGCGAGTCGGAGGCTCATCGTGCCGTCGTCGAGCAGGGTCACCGCCTTCGGCCGCAGCACCGCGGCGGCGAGCCGGAGCTGACCCGAGAGGCCGTCACCGACGATCCACTCCCCGGCGCGCGCGAGCTCGGCCCACGGGATGCCGATGTAGGGCACGCAAGACGCGAAGAGCGCGCCACGCGCCAGGAGCTCCGCGGCCGTCTCGGACATCTGCGGGCCGAGCCGGAAGACGACACGCATCCGCATGCCGCGTTCCGCCGCGAGCTCGGCAGCCGACACGAACTGCAGCGGCGACTCCACCCAGACGACGGGGTAACCAGGCACCGTCATGTTCGCCTCGATCCCGCCAGCTGCCTCAGACACCAGTTGCCTCGAACGACCCGCTTGCTGAAGGCGGGTACGGTCACACCGTCGCCCGAGACAGTGGACGGCATCCGTCACCCACGTGTCCTTCCGGTGAACCCGACGTGACCGACTCCTCCCCCGGGCGAGATCGGGGTCGCTCATCCACAGCGCACGGCGCTCGCGACCGACCCGCCCACCCGTCCCATAGCGTCGGTGGACGTTCAGCGCGACAATGGGAGGGTGATCGACATGACCGAACCGCAGGTCTGGGTTCTGATGAGCGTCTTTGCGGCCTCGATCTTCGGGATGCTGACCTGGCAGACCATCAGCTTCAACCGTGCCCTGCGCGCGTCGATTGAGGGGCTCGGCGCACGGATCGATGGGTTGCGCGAGGCCACAGACGCCAAGTTCGTCGCACTCGACGCGCGATTCGAGACTCGATTCACGACCCTCGATGGCAAGCTCGACGGACTCGACCGCGACGTTCAGTCACTCACCCGCCACGTGTTCGGCACCGACCCGCGCTGAGTGGATTCGACACGCGTCGCGCTTCGCGCGGCGCTACTCAACCCGCTGGCGCGCTTTGGAGGTTCCCGCCAAGGGACGCCGCCGAGCGCTCGATAGGCTGAGGGCCGTGACTGCCGACGCCGCTTCCCCCCCCGCACCCGACATGGCAACGACAGCGGGCAAGCTCGCCGACCTCAAAGTGCGCTATCACGAGGCGGTCACGGCGAGCGGTGCCGCGGCGATCGAGAAGCAGCACGCCAAGGGCAAGAAGACCGCCCGCGAACGCATCGAGGAGCTGCTCGACCAGGGGTCGTTCGTCGAACTCGACGAATTCGTGCGGCACCGCACCAACGCCTTCGGGATGGACAAGAACCGCCCCTACGGTGACGCCGTCGTCACCGGAACCGGAACCATCCACGGTCGCCAGGTCGCCGTCTACTCGCAGGACTTCACGATCTTCGGCGGATCGCTCGGCGAGGTGGCGGGCGAGAAGATCATCAAGGTCATGGAGCTCGCGCTCAAGACCGGCGTGCCGATCATCGGGATGCTCGACTCCGGCGGTGCCCGCATCCAGGAGGGCGTCGTCGCCCTCGGCAAGTACGGCGAGATCTTCCGGCTCAACACCGCGTCGTCGGGCGTCATCCCGCAGATCTCGATCATCATGGGCCCCGCCGCCGGGGGCGCGGTCTACGGGCCGGCGCTCACCGACTTCGTCATCATGGTCGACAAGACCTCGCAGATGTTCGTCACCGGCCCCGACGTCATCAAGACGGTCACTGGCGAAGACGTCGGCATGGATGAACTCGGCGGCGCGCGCACGCACAACGAACGCACGGGCGTCTCGCACTACCTCGCCGACGACGAAGACGACGCGCTCGACTACGCGCGGGCGCTCATCTCATTCCTGCCCGACAACAATCTCGTCGACGGCCCCGTCTACGAGTCGGAGACCGAACTCGAGATCACCGACGATGACCGGCGGCTCAACGGCATCATCCCCGACTCCCCCAACCAGCCGTACGACATGCGCTCGATCATCGAGCTGCTTGTCGACAACAACGACTTCCTTGAAGTGCAGCCGCTCTTCGCGCCCAACATCCTCATCGGGTTCGGGCGTTTCGAGGGCCGCAGCGTCGGCATCATCGCCAACCAGCCGCAAGCGATGGCCGGCACGCTCAACATCGACGCGGGCGAGAAGGCCGCGCGGTTCGTGCGGTTCTGCGACGCCTTCTCGATCCCCATCCTCACCCTCGTCGACGTGCCCGGCTACCTTCCCGGCACCGACCAGGAGTGGACGGGCGTCATCCGCCGCGGCGCGAAACTGCTGTACGCCTACGCCGAAGCCACCGTGCCGCTCGTCACCGTCATCACCCGCAAGGCCTACGGCGGCGCCTACATCGTCATGGGGTCGAAGCAGCTCGGCGCCGACCTCAACTTCGCCTGGCCGACCGCCGAGATCGCCGTCATGGGTGGGCAGGGTGCCGTCAACATCCTCTACCGCGGCGACCTGAAGAAGGCGGCGGATGCCGGCGAAGACGTCGCCGCCGTGCGCACCCGCCTCGCCAACGAATACACCTACAACGTCGCCTCACCCTTCCTCGCCGCCGAGCGGGGCGAGCTCGACGGCATCATCGAGCCCGCCGCCACCCGCGTCGCGATCGTCAAGGCTCTGCGGGCGCTGCGCACCAAGCGCGCCTCGCAGCCCCCGAAGAAGCACGGGAACATCCCGCTGTGACGACCGAGATCCGCATCCTCGGCGGGAACGCGACGACCGACGAGGTCGCCGCCGTCACCGCCGTGCTCACCGCCGCTCTCGACGAGCTGGCCGGCGAGAGCCGTCGTCGCAGCGAGACCGGGGCGAGCGCCTGGCAACGCAGTCAGCGCGCGGTGCGTCAACCGCTCACCCACGGGGCATGGCGCAACCTCGACGGGTGAGAACGACGGAATCCGTCGTGTGGACGCGCGATTCCATCGAATCCGTCGGAGCGACGTGACCAGACCCACCGTCTTGTCCCCCGAATGACGTCCGAGATTCGCTGGATCGGCCCGTGCGGCGGCCCTCTCCCGGCCCGCGTGTCCCCCGAAATGATGACTTGGGGACGGCCACCAACCCGGGTACCGTGACTTCAGAAGGTGCATCTCCCAGAGATCCACCGCCATAGATCGGTCTCACGGCTCTGCCAGCCGATCATGTGGGGGCGAGTCAGGGCGATATTCGGGTTGTCGCCCTGACTCGATTTGTCAACGGGGCCGGGTCTCTATCAGATCCGGCCCCGTTCCACGCTCCGCGCGATCATCCGACGGGACGATGCTGCGCCTCCCCACCGGCACTAGAGTGGTCGCGACCCGCGCTCCCGCACCGATCGAGGTACCCGTGACCGAAGCCGCCGCCCCGACGGCAACCGTCCTCACTCCGCCCCGGCGCGGCGGATGGCGCGCACGGCTCGGCACCGCCCTCTACATCGCCGCGAGCCGCGTCGACTGGGCCGAACCGGAGATCGAGGGCCTCGCGCACGTCGTGAAGCCGGGCGACACCGTGCTCGACATCGGCGCGGGCCTGGGGATGTACACCGTCCCGCTGTCGTACCTCATCGGGCCGACGGGACGCATCGACTCGGTCGATCCTCAGCCCCGCAACTTTCACGTCGTGCGCCTTCTCCGGGCGCTCGTCGGCACCTCGCGCGGCAGGCTGCGTCGCGTCGCCATGGGGCCGAACGCCGGCGAGGGCGAGATCGTCGTTCCGATCCACGGACCGTTCCCGATCTTCGGACACGGCCACCTGCGGCCCGTCGGCACCCCGTCCTCGCAACGCGTGCACCGCATCCGAACCGACATCGACACCATCGACGCGTGGGTCGAGCGGGAAGCCCTCGACCGCGTCGCGTTCATCAAGATCGACGTCGAAGGCTTCGAGCCCTGGGTCGTCGCGGGCGCCCGACGGGTGATCGATCGTGATCGACCCAGCCTGCTGTTGGAAATCGAGGATCGCCACCTCATGCGGTACGACCGCGCTGCGGCCGAGTTCCTCGCCGAGATCGCCGAACGCTGGCCCGAATACCGCATGTACACCTGGGGGGATGGCGCCTGGGCACCGGCGACCGGAGTGCGGCCCGAGGTGCGCAACTACCTCTTCACCACCGAGGTACCGTCCTAAGCCTCCAGCGCGCGCGGGATCTCAAGCCACAGCTCGACCTCGTCATCGTCGAGCGAATCACCCAGAAGGCTCGCGCTGCCGTCGTCGCTCGAGCGCAGACCGACGACCGTGACGGCAACCGTCGAACCTTCCGGCACCGTGCGGGCGATGACCTTGTCGGCATTGGTGCGCCGCAGCGCATCGGCGAGCGCCCCGAGTACCCGGTCGAGGTCGTCCCCCTCGAGGTCGTCGATCCCGCCCTCGTCGAGCAGGTTCACCGTGGTGCCGCGCCGGCGCGCGAGCATGACCTGCTCCCGCACGGCATCGTTCAGAAGCCGGCGTCCGCGGATCTCGTCGCGGATGGCTCCCTCGAGGTGGAGGCACTCCGCCCGTTGTGCCGTGGTCAGGTCACCGGCGCTCTGCTGAATCGTGCGCAACATCGGCAGCGCCATGACCGTCGTCTGGCCGAGTCGGAACTGACGCTCGTTGAGGTGCGCGTCCTGGGCCGCCTGCCACTCGGCGGCACCACGTTCCGCGATCGCGAAGCGCTGCGAGTCGCGCACCGCCTTCGCGAGGGCGTTGGTCAGCAGGTGCGCCACCCCGACCCACGACGCCGAGCCGATGACACCGAGCCCGGCGAGCGCTCCCGGGCTGGCCCAGAGCACCGTCTGCACCACGAGAAAACCGATACCGACCCAGGCGAAGCCCGGGCGGCGGCGCACCGCGGTGATCGTCATCAGCGCGCCGACAGCGGCGACGTACCAGGTGGCGTAGCCGTTTCCCCCTTCTCGGTGCGGGTCGAGCACGAGCGAAACGATGATCGGCAGCACGACGGCGATCCCGACCGCGAACGCGGCGAGCCAGATCGGCATCCTCGGTCGCTTGTCGGGGAAAAGCAGCACGAAGGTCGCGAACGCATAGATCAGCAGCGCAACGATGACGGGTTCGCTCGACGACGCGAAGTCGAACTGAAGCGAATACACCCCCAGCACGATGAGATAGCTGGAGAAGAGCGCCGCGACGACGACGATGAGCGGCCGCGGGACCGAGACTCTCATGTGATCTCCCCGATCTCGTCGCCGACCAGGTCGTCGTCATCCGGCTGCTGCTCGCCATCCCAGGCGAGCCGGATGACGGTTCCCTCGCCGGGCGCGGTGTCGATCGAGGCGTGGCCGCCGACACTCGCGACGCGCTCGAGGATCGAGACCCGCACCCCGAGCCGTTCGGTCGGAATCTGGTCGGGATCGAACCCCGCGCCGCGGTCGCCGATCTCGATGGAGAAGGCCTGGTGCCCGTGCGACTGCACCTCGACCCAGCGATCGACGCCCGATCCGGCGTGCTGGAGGCTGTTGACCATCGCCTGCACCGTCGCCGAGTAGGCCGCCTCGGCGACGTGCACCGGGATCTCGCACCAGTCCTCCGCGAAAGTGTGCACCGTGAACGGCTGCGACATGCTCGCGGCGGCATCGGTGATGCGACGCACCACCAGCTCCCCCGAGACGGTGGCCTCGGAGTCCGGAGCGACCGCCACGGCTTCCCGCAAGTGGCCGATGGCGTTGCCGGCCATCGTCGCGGCAAGAGCCTTCGCCTCGGGGCTGAACGCGCGGGCCGCCGAGAGCAGAGTCGTGAGCACGCTGTCATGCACGATCGAGTCGACCTGCACCCGCTCGGCTTCGGTCGCGTGCTGACGCACCGCGTGCGAGTAGCGCTCGAGCGCGTTCTGCTGCGCGGTGTCGACGCCGCTCGCCGCGGCACGCAGCACCGCGATCATGATGAGGATCGCGCCGCCGAGCAGGATCGAATAGACCGAGTCGAGCACCGCGGCGACGACGGTGGTGCCGCCGCCCGGAGGCGTGACGCGGATGATGCCGTAGATGATGGGGGTGCCGACGGTGTAGATGACGGCGACCGGCAGGTGCGCGGCGACCGACGCCGTCGTCGTGGCGATCGTGAGCAGGAAGTACAGCCAGTAGCTGTCCGTCGGAGCGGCACCGATGTCCAGCACCGCGAACGGCCAGCTGACGAGCGCGATGAGGTACACGGCCGAGAACAGGAGATACGTCGGCCGAACGGCGCGCTTGAAGATGGCGGCGACCACGCAAGCGACGAGCGACGCGACGAGCAGCGCGACGATCGCGACGCTCCAGCCCGGCGCCATATTGCCGAGCTGCCCCATCTGCAGGGGAATCGATTGAAGGAAGAAGGCGACGCCGATGACCGCCGCGAGCCGGGCCATCGCCGCATCGACGCGGAGCAGGCTGAGCGGGTTGCGGACCGGGCGCCCGAAAGCGGGCCGACCGGCGGCCTGGCTAGTTATCGACACCGTCGGGGTCGAGCCCCGGCAGGATGCCGTCCTCGACCGCGCGACGAAGCAGATCGACCTTCGTCGGGGCGGGTCGGCCGACCTCGACGTACTTCACCCGGATGCGGTCGAGGTACTCTCGCGCCGTCGAATAGCCGATGCCCAGTTGCTCGGCGGCGAGCTTGAGCGGAAGCCCCGACGCGTACAGGTGCAGGATCTCCCGTTCGCGGCGACCGAGCTGGGCCTTCGCGAAGTCGCGGTCGGCGTCGATCGCGGTGGCCCACTCCAGGTTGTTGAGCACCTCGCCGCGCGCGACGGTCGCGGCCGCGATGATGACGGTCTTGGTGGCCGATGACTTGGGGATGACACCCGCCGCTCCCGCAGCGAGCGCTTCTCGCACGAGCCCGACCCGGTCGGCGATGCTGTGGATGAGCACTCCGGCCCCGGCCGCCTGCACGCGCTTGACATTGTCGGTAACACTCGATCCGTCGCCGAGTGAGAGATCGAGCACGACGACATCGATCTCGCGTCCCGCGAGGGAGGTGATGAGATCGTCGACCGTCGGGGCCACTGTGACGACGTCATAGCCTTCGTCGACGAAGGCGGCTTTGAGGCCGAGTCGCACCGACTCGTGGTCGTCGACGATCGCCACCCGGGCGGCGGCGGCCTGCGAACCGGATGTCTGGCCACCATCGACCATCTGCGTCACGCTCATCCCGTTCTCCTCCGCGGTCGGACGTCGGGCATCCAGAGGCGGTCCTGATCCGTGCCCATCGTACTCTGTCAACCCGTGGCGAACCGATCCGTCCACACCCCATCTTCGGGCGACACGCTCGGCGCGTGCCAAGAACTCAAACTCGCCGGAAACTTCCGATCGCCTCGACGTGGTGGGTGTGCGGGAACAGATCGAGAGCCCGGAGCCCTGT
Source organism: uncultured Pseudolysinimonas sp. (assembly GCA_965653335.1). Taxonomy (GTDB): domain Bacteria; phylum Actinomycetota; class Actinomycetes; order Actinomycetales; family Microbacteriaceae; genus Pseudolysinimonas_A. Next base: position 3,772 of record CBFGZU010000039.1, on the reverse strand, counting down.
GAGCTCGTACCCATGCCCGGCCAGCAGCGCCACGTCACGCGCGAAAGCGACGGGGTCGCACGCGACGTAGACGATCTGCGCCGGCTCGAGCGCGGCGAGCGGGTCGAGCACGGTCGCACCGGCGCCCGCGCGCGGCGGATCGAGCACGATCGTCGCCGCCGAGAGCCGCGCGCGCTCGGTCGCGGAGGCGGCGCCGAGTCCGCGGAGGTACGCCTCGACCCGCGCGGTGACGACGGCGGCACCGAGCCACTCGGCGAGGTTCTCGGCGGCGTGCTCCGAGGCGCGGGCATCGGACTCGACCGACGTGATGCGCAGCCCCGAGCCGAACCGGTCGCCGACCGCGGCAGCGAGCAAGCCGACACCGCCGTAAAGGTCGAGGTTGGCGGCTTTCGCGTCGAACACGGCGGGGTCGATCGCATCCTGAACCGCCGCCGTCAGCACGACCGGGGCCGCCGCGTGCACTTGCCAGAACCCGGTGTCGTCGACGCGGAACTCGCGCGAACCGACCCGCTCGCGGATGACGGTGGGCTTCTGCGCCCCGATGACGAGCCGCGCCCCCTCCCCCACGCTCGGCGCGAGCACCGTGACCTCGCCGGCCCCCGGCATCCGTTCGGCGAGCGGCGCGTGCTCGCGCACCGCCGCGACGGCGAGGGGCAGGTCGGCGACCGGGATGACCCGATGCGAACGCGCCGCATACGGCCCGAGGGTGCCATCGGCGGAGACGTGCAGGCGCTCCCGGGTGCGCCAGCCGGTGCCGTCGGCGTCACCGGGCAGCGCCTCGACGACAACGTCGCGCTCGATCTTCGCCATGCGACCGAGCGCGTCGGACAGCACGTGGGCCTTGAGCGCGCGCTGGTGATCGAGGTCGATGTGACCGTAATCGGCACCGCCGGGGCGTTCGGCAGGGTCGCGATCGACGGATGCCTCCGCCCAGACGTGTGCCCGTCGGTGCGGGCTCAGCTCGAGCACACGCACCGTCTCGGCGCGCCAGAAGCTCTTCTTGGCGTCGTCGGTCACCCGGGCGACGACGCGTTCACCGGGGATCGCGTCGGCGACGAACACGACGCGACCGTCATACCGGGCGACGGCCTCACCGCCGTGGGCCATGTTGGTAGCCTCGACCTCGATCTCACGGCCCCGCATATCGCCCATCCGTGAAGCTTAGGAGGCCGCCGAAGATGAGCGCCCCATCGAGCCCGGCACCATCGAGCACCGCCGCCGTGCGGCTCCATCTCGCGTCGACCTCACCCGCGCGACTCGCCACCTTGCGTGCTGCGGGGATCGAACCCATCGTGCTGCCGCCCGGTGTCGACGAGGAGACCGCCGTCGCCACCGCCGGCCCGCTCACGCCCCCCGAGATGGTGATGCTGCTCGCGCGGCTCAAAGCAGAAGCGATCGCCGCCGCACATCCCGGCCTCGACGGGCTCATCCTCGGCGGCGACTCGGCGTTCGAACTCGACGGGGTCGTCTACGGCAAACCGCATCATCCGCACGTCGCCCGGGAACGCTGGCGCGCGCAACGGGGGCGGTCCGGGCTGCTCCACTCCGGGCATTGGCTCATCGACGCGCGCACCGGCCGCGCCGTCGGGGAGCCCGCCGTCGCGCGAGTGGAGTTCGCCGCCGACATCACCGACGCCGAGATCGACTCCTACATCGCCACCGGCGAGCCGCTCGAAGTCGCGGGCGCGTTCACGATCGACGCGCGCGGCGCCGCCTTCATCGAACGCATCGACGGCGACCCCCACGCGGTGGTCGGCCTCAGCATCCCGCTGCTTCGCACGCTCGTGCGCTCGCTCGGAATGGAGTGGACCGACCTCTGGACGTGACCCACCGCATCCGGCAGCGCTTTCTGTCGCCCGTCGACAACGGCACCACCCGAGCGCGCCGATAGGCTCAGCTCTTATGGCCGCCGCTCCCGAACGTCGTATCAGCAAAGTGCTCATCGCGAACCGGGGGGAGATCGCCGTTCGGGTGATCCGCGCCGCACGCGACGCGGGCATCGGGTCGGTCGCGGTGTACGCCGACCAGGACCGCGACGCGCGCCACGTCAAACTCGCCGACGAGGCCTACGCGCTCGACGGCACCACCTCGGCCGACACCTACCTCGTCATCGAGAAGCTGCTCTCGGTCGCCCGGCGCTCCGGGGCCGACGCCGTGCATCCCGGTTACGGCTTCCTCGCCGAGAACGCCGACTTCGCCCGCGCGGTCATCGACGCCGGCCTCATCTGGATCGGCCCCTCCCCCGACTCGATCGAGCGACTCGGCGACAAGGTCTCGGCCCGCCATGTGGCCGAGAAGGTCGGCGCGCCCCTGGCGCCGGGCACTTTGAACCCGGTGAAAGATGCCGCGGAGGTTCTCGCGTTCGTCGACGAGGTCGGCCTCCCCGTCGCGATCAAGGCGGCTTTCGGCGGCGGCGGTCGCGGCCTCAAGGTCGCCCGCACACGCGAAGAGGTGCCCGAACTGTTCGACTCGGCGGTGCGGGAAGCCACCGCGGCGTTCGGACGCGGCGAGTGCTTCGTCGAGAAGTACCTCGACGAGCCGCGCCACGTCGAGACCCAGTGCCTCGCCGACTCCGCCGGCACCGTCGTCGTCGTCTCGACGCGCGACTGCTCGCTGCAGCGCCGCCACCAGAAGCTCGTCGAGGAGGCTCCCGCGCCGTTCCTCACCCCGGAGCAGACCGAGCTGCTGTACACGTCCTCGAAGGCGATCCTGCGTGAGGTGGGGTACCTCGGGGCCGGCACGTGCGAGTTCCTCATCGGCAAAGACGGCACCGTCTCGTTCCTCGAGGTGAACACCCGCCTCCAGGTCGAGCATCCCGTGTCGGAGGAGGTCACCGGAATCGACCTCGTGCGTGAGCAGTTCCGCATCGCCGAGGGCGGCCTGCTCGACCCCGTCGACCCGGTCACCCACGGGCACTCGATCGAGTTCCGGATCAACGGCGAAGACCCGGGCCGCAACTTCATGCCGACCCCCGGGCCGGTGCACGTGTTGCGCTTCCCCGGCGGTCCGGGCGTGCGCGTCGACTCGGGCGTCACGACGGGCGACGTCATCTCGGGATCGTTCGACTCGCTGCTCGCGAAGCTCATCGTCACCGGCCACACCCGCGCCGACGCCCTCGAGAGAGCCCGTCGCGCGCTCGACGAGTTCGAGGTCGCCGGGCTTCCGACGGTGCTGCCGTTCCACCGCAAGATCGTGCGCGACCCCGCGTTCACGGCCGAAGACGGCGTGTTCGGCGTCTACACCCGCTGGATCGAGACCGAGTTCGTCAACGACATCGAGCCGTGGGGCGGGATGCTCACCGACTCCGGTGCCCCCGAGAAGCGGCACGAGGTCGTCGTCGAGGTCGCCGGCAAGCGCGTCTCGGTGTCGTTGCCGACCAAGCTGCTGCCGTCATCCGGTTCGGTGTCGGCCGCACCCGCGCCGCGACGCCGCGCGGGTGGCGGGGGCGTCGCCACCGCGACCGGAACCGCCGTCGCCTCCCCGATGCAGGCGACGATCGTCAAGGTCGCCGTCGCGGAGGGCGACAAGGTCGTCAAGGGCGACCTTGTGCTCGTACTCGAGGCGATGAAGATGGAGCAGCCGATCTCGGCCCACCGCGACGGCACGATCACCGCCCTCGACGCCACCGTCGGAGCTACCGTCTCGGCCGGCCACCGCCTCCTCGCGATCGAAGACTGACCCACCCAATACGCGTTGGTCCGCCATTCGCGAATCGTGGCGCCCCGAAAAGCGCGGCCCGATCCGTCGCCGGAAGGTTGGCGAAATGTTCTAG
>CBFGZU010000038.1:0-17983 GCA_965653335.1 uncultured Pseudolysinimonas sp. | reverse complement strand
TGCTGAGCGAGGTGTGGGGCTACGACTACTTCGGCGGCACCCGCACGGTCGACGTGCACGTGCGGCGTCTGCGGGCGAAGCTAGGCGACCTCGAATCGCTCATCGGCACCGTGCGTAACGTCGGCTACCGCTTCAACGTCTACGACGACGAAGACCGACTCACCCCCGTCCCCTGACAGCTGTTCGCGAGCGCTACCCGTTTCACCCGCCGCGGCCGTGAACACAGCAGCGCTCGCCGGGTCGGCGAGCGCTGCTGGATATGGCCGTTCATCCGCCGTTCACACGGACCCTGGGATGATGGGCGGATGGAGGACAGTCCCCTCGGCGACGCAACCGTCGCGGCCGACCTGCTCGACGACTACGACGCCGAACCGATCTTCGTCGACGACAGCGAACTCCCCGGTGACCGGTTCCTCGATCGAGAGATCTCCTGGCTGGCGTTCAACCAACGCGTGCTCGAACTCTCCGAAGACGACGCGCTGCCGTTGCTCGAGCGGGCGAACTTCCTCGCCATCTTCGCGAGCAACCTCGACGAGTTCTTCATGGTGCGGGTCGCGGGCCTCAAACGTCGCATCGCGACCGGAATCGCGGTGCCGACGAACATCGGCCGCGCCCCGCTCGACGTGCTCGCCGACATCGGCCGCCGTGCCCACGAACTGCAGGAACGGCACGCCCGCGCGTTCCGGGAGCTCAAGCCGTCACTCGACGAGGCGGGTATTCACATCGAGCACTGGAACGACCTCGACGAGCGCGACCGCCTCGCCCTCGACGACATCTTCGCGGGCCAGATCTTCCCGGTGCTCATGCCCCTCGCTGTCGACCCGGCACATCCTTTCCCCTACATCTCCGGCCTATCGCTCAACCTCTCCATCCGGGTGCGCAGCCCCAAGACCGGCAAGGAGGAGTTCGCCCGCCTCAAAGTGCCGACGAACCTCCCCCGCTTCGTGAAGCTGCCCGACGACGAGCGCGGCATCCTGCGCTTCATCCCACTCGAAGACCTCGTCTCCAATCACCTTGAGGAGCTGTTTCCCGGCATGGAGGTGCTCGAGCACCACGAGTTCCGGGTGACTCGCAACGAAGACGTCGAGGTCGACGGGGATGACGCCGAGAATCTCCTGACGGCGCTCGAGAAGGAGCTGCAGCGGCGGCGTTTCGGCCCGCCCATCCGGCTCGAGATCACCGACGACATGGATGACGTGACCCTCGGGCTGCTCATGTCGGAACTGCAGATCACCGAGCAGGAGGTCTACCGGCTGCCCGCGCCGCTCGACCTCTCGGGGCTTTTCGAGATCACCCGCATCGACAAGCCGGCGCTCAAGTACCCGCGTCACGTGCCCGCGACGAGCATCAACCTGCTGCCGACCGAGCCCAACGAGCGGCCGGATGTCTTCGCCTCGATCCAGCGCGGCGACATCCTGCTCCACCACCCCTACGAGTCGTTCGCGACGAGCGTGCAGGCGTTCATCGAGCAGGCCGCCCTCGACCCGAACGTGCTCGCCATCAAGCAGACCCTCTACCGAACGTCGGGTGACAGCCCCATCGTCGAGGCGCTCATCGACGCCGCCGAGGCGGGCAAGGCGGTGCTCGCGCTCGTCGAGATCACGGCGCGCTTCGATGAGCAGGCGAATATCGGCTGGGCGCGCAAGCTCGAGAAGGCGGGCGTTCACGTCGTCTACGGCCTCGTGGGCTTGAAGACGCACAGCAAGCTCGCGCTCGTCATCCGGCAGGAAGGGGGCCGCCTGCGGCACTACAGCCACATCGGCACAGGCAACTACAACCCCAAGACCAGCCGGGTCTACGAAGATCTCGGGCTGCTGACCGCCGACGACACCGTGGGCAAGGACCTCACCCGGCTGTTCAACGAACTCTCGGGCTACGCGATCGAGAAGAAGTTCAAGCGCCTCCTCGTCGCGCCGCGCTACCTGCGCAAGGGGCTGCTCAAACAGATCGCGCGGGAAGCCGAGAACGCGCGCGCGGGCAAGCCGAGCGGCATCCGGATCAAAGTCAATTCGATGGTCGACGAGCAGATCATCGACGGGCTGTACCGGGCGAGCCTGGCGGGCGTCCCCGTCGACGTCTGGGTGCGCGGCATCTGCTCGCTGACCCCGGGCGTCGAAGGGCTCAGCGAGAACATCCGCGTGCGCAGCGTCCTCGGCCGGTATCTCGAGCATTCGCGCATCTTCCGCTTCGAGAACGACGGCGACCCGCAGGTGTACATCGGCAGTGCCGACATGATGCACCGCAACCTCGACCGCCGCGTCGAGGCGCTCATCCGGCTCACCCGGCCCGAGCACCTCGCCGAACTTCAGGACCTGTTCGACCTCGCGATGTCCGAGGGGACGGCATCGTGGTGGCTGGGGTCCGACGGAGAATGGCGACGCCACGACCGGAATGACGCCGGCGAGCCGCTCCTCGACCTCCAGAATGAACTCATGAGGCAGATCGGAGCGCGCAAGCGCGGAGCCGGCCGGTGACGCTCCGAGAGCCCCAGCGCGGTGCCGACACGGTGCTCGCCGCGGGCGCGGTGTGCTGGAAGGTGACCCCGAAAGGGAAGCTGCGGGTGCTCGTCGTTCACCGTACGCAGCACCAGGACACGTCGCTGCCGAAAGGAAAGCTCGAACCCGGCGAGACGCTCCCCGAAACGGCGGTGCGCGAGATCGCGGAGGAGACGGGTCTCGTGGTCGGGCTCGGCGCCCCGCTCGGCGTCGTCGAATACGCCATCCCGAACGGCCGGGCGAAGACCGTCTACTACTGGGCCGCTGAAGTCGGCCCGCTCGCGATCGCCAACTCGACATTCGTGTCGAACGACGAGATCGAGGAGCTCACCTGGATGGGTCTGAAGAAGGCGCGCCGGCGGCTCAGTTTCCGCGCCGACGTCGACATCGTGGAGCGTTTCGCCGAGCTTTATACGCAAGGTCGCGCCCGGACCTTCGCGATCGTCGCGCTCCGGCACGGCAAGGCCACCGCCCCCCAGGACTGGGCGGGACCGGACGCGACGCGACCGCTGCTGCCGCGCGGCGAAACCCAGGCACTCAGTGTCGCACCGGGCATCGCCGCCTTCCGCCCGGGGAGACTGATCTCCTCGACCGCGGTGCGCTGCACGACGACGGTCGCGCCGACAGCGCGGATCACCGGCCTGCCCACCGCCCAGGAGGATGCGATCAGCCAGGACGCGTACACCTCGAGCGGCGAGACGGTGCGCGAGATCGTCGCGGATGTGCTCGCGACGCGCGTGACGACCGTGCTGTGCAGCCATGGGCCGGTACTGCCGCAGATCATCGACGCCACGGCGCGGGCGACCGGCACGGCGGACAGCGCCCGACTGCACCGGGCCGCCGCGCTCTCGACCGGCGAGTACGCGGTGCTCCACGTTCCGGTCGAAGCTCCCGAGAGCGGACTCGTCGCGGTCGAGATCCACGGCCCCGCCGTCTGACAGGCTGTTAACCTTCCGTTCACCGAAGTCCCGAATGGTGGTCACGGATTCCCCACCCCGGAAGGCACGAGCTTGAGCATCCAGCGCCCTGGCAGCATCGCCGCCATCGCTCTGATCGGAGCCTTCACGCTGGCCTCGTGCGCGGTCAACGAGCAGAACTTGCCCGAAACTGACAGCGACCTCGCGGGCACGCTCGTCGGCGCCGGATCGTCGGCGCAGCAGTCCGCGCAGGAAGCCTGGGTCGCGGGATTCCAGAGCGCCAACCCCGACGTGACTGTCGAGTACGACCCGATCGGCTCGGGCGGCGGGCGCGACACGTTCGTCGCCGGCGGCAGCCAGTTCGCGGGTACCGACCGCGCCTTCACCCGTGACGAAGTCGCCGCCGACGCGTTCGGCGCGTGCGAACCGGGTACCGGAATCGTCGAGATCCCGAACCTCGTCTCCCCGATCGCCATCATCTTCAACCTCGACGGCATCGGATCGATCAATCTCGACGCCGCGACCGTCTCCGCCATCTTCACCGGTCGCATCACGAACTGGAGCGACCCGGCGATCACGACCCAGAATCCCGGCGAGACCCTGCCCGACTTGACCATCACGGCGGTTCACCGCGCGGACGACTCGGGCACGACGGCGAACTTCACCGAGTACCTCGCGGCGAACGCCCCCGACGTGTGGACAGCTGGGCCGGTCGACTCCTGGCCCGCCGAGTACGTCGGCGAAGCGGCGCCGCAGACATCGGGAGTCGTCGACGCCGTCACCAACGGAACGGGCACGATCGGGTACGCCGACGCATCGCGCGCCGGAGACCTCGGCACCGTTGCTGTCCGGGTCGGCGACGAGTACGTGTCGTATTCGCCCGAGGCCGCATCGGCCATCGTCGACGTGTCGACGATCGAGATCGGCCGCGGGCCCCACGACCTCGCCCTCGACCTGGAGCGCGACACCGACGCCGCGGGCGTGTATCCCGTCGTCTTGATCAGTTACCTCGTCGGTTGCGTCAGCTACGTCGATCCGACCCGCGTCGAACTCGTCAAGGGATACTTCTCCTACATCGTGAGCCCGGAAGGCCAAGAGGTCGCCGCGCGAGCCGCCGGATCCGCGCCGATGTCGGAGTCGCTCCGCGAGCAGGCCATGGCCGCGATCGACGCGATCAGCTGACCCCGCCCTACCCTCGACCTAGTAGACCCCCGATATCCCCGAGAGGCCCGCCGGCATATGACAGCCACGACGACGACGGCTCGCCCCGTTCGGAGGCCCGGCGACCGCATCTTCTCGGGCGGCGCGCTCCTCGCGGGGTCGCTCATCCTCGCAGCGCTCGCCCTCGTCGCCGGGTTCCTCGTGCTGCAGAGCATCCCGGCTTTCACGACCTCACCCGATGACGCGTCGATCCTCGACGGCGAGTCGATCTGGGCCTACACCGGTCCCCTCGTCTTCGGAACCGTGTGGGCGGCGGCTCTCGCGCTCGTCCTCGCCATCCCGGTCGCCATCGGCATCGCCCTCTTCATCTCGCACTACGCGCCGCGCCGGCTCGCCCAAGGACTCGGCTACATCGTCGACCTGCTCGCGGCCGTTCCCTCGGTCGTCTTCGGGCTCTGGGGCGGCGCGGTTCTCGCCCCCGCGATCCAGCCGCTCTACACGTGGCTCTGGCAGAATCTCTCGTGGATCCCCCTCTTCGCCGGCCCGCCCTCGGGGACGGGCCGCACGATCCTCACGGCCGCCCTCGTGCTCGCCGTCATGGTGCTGCCGATCATCACCGCGATCTGTCGCGAAGTGTTTTTGCAGACGCCGGTTCTGCACGAAGAAGCGGCCCTCGCCCTCGGCTCGACCCGCTGGGAGATGATTCGCCTGGCCGTGCTCCCGTTCGCGCGAGCCGGAATCGTCTCGGCGGCCATGCTCGGGCTCGGTCGCGCGCTCGGCGAGACGATGGCGGTCGCGATGGTGCTGTCGGCAACCGGAGCGGTCACCATCAACCTCATCAGCCCGACAAACCCGTCGACGATCGCGGCGAACATCGCCCTCAGCTTTCCCGAGGCATACGGGACGAACGTGAACGTGCTTATCGCAACCGGGCTCATGCTCTTCGCGATCACGCTCGTCGTCAACGCCCTCGCCCGGGTCGTCGTCAACCGCCGCAAAGCCTTCTCGGGGGCGAACTGATGGCCGCCGCGCGTGCGAATCCGATCGTGAACGCCTACACGACGGGACGCCTGCCGGGATCCTTGCCATGGGTCCTGCTCGTCGGGTCGCTCGCTCTCTCGGCGATGCTCTTCCTCCTCATCTGGCTCTCCGACACGACGGGGGACTACCCGATCGCGGCCGCCGTATTCGTCGGCATCGTGGCGTATGGCGCGACCCTCTACGCTCTGTCGCGCCTCGTCGAAGGGCCGCGCCCGGCGACGAACCGACTCGTCACGACCCTCGTCGTCCTCGCGTTCGTGATCGCGCTCCTGCCCCTCATCTCCCTCCTGTTCACGGTCGTCACCCACGGTCTCGCCCGATTCGACCCCATGTTCTTCACCTACTCGATGCGCAACATCGTCGGGGAGGGCGGCGGCGCCCTGCACGCGATCGTCGGCACGCTCCTGATGACCGGAGCGGCGGCCGTCATCTCCATCCCGATCGGTCTGATGACGGCCGTCTACCTCGCCGAGTACGGACGCGGCGCGCTCGCCCGCATCATCACGTTCTTCGTCGACGTGATGACCGGCATCCCCTCGATCGTCGCGGGCCTGTTCGCCTTCGCACTCTTCACGCTGTTCTTCGGGCCGGGTGTTCGAGTCGGCGTCGCCGGCGCGATCGCCCTCGCCGTGCTCATGATCCCGGTCGTCGTCCGCACGAGCGAAGAGATGCTGCGGCTCGTGCCCAACGAGTTGCGCGAAGCGTCGTACGCGCTCGGCGTGCCGAAGTGGCGCACCATCGTCAAGATCGTCATTCCGACCTCGATCGCCGGGGTCACGACGGGCGTCATGCTCGCGATCGCGCGGGTCATCGGCGAGACGGCACCCCTGCTCGTCGCGGCGGGCTTCACGACGAGCATGAACTACGACCTCTTCGACGGCAGGATGCAGAGCCTCCCCGTGTTCGTCTACAGCTCGTACGTGTCGCAAGGCACCAACGCCGTCGCGTCGCTCGACCGGGCCTGGGCGGGCGCCCTCACCCTCATCCTCATCGTCATGCTGCTCAACCTCGTCGCCCGGCTCGTCGCGCGCGCCTACGCGCCGAAGACCCGTCGCTGATCCAGAAGAAGGAACCCGTGTCCAAGCGCATCGAAGTCCGTGATCTCGACGTCTACTACGGCGACTTCCACGCGGTCGAAGGCGTCACCCTCACGATCGAACCCCGCACCGTCACGGCCCTCATCGGCCCGTCCGGCTGCGGAAAGTCGACGTTCATCCGCACCCTCAACCGCATGCACGAAGTGATCCCGGGCGCTCGGGTCGAGGGCGAGGTGCTCATCGACGGCAACAACCTGTACGCTCCCGGCGTCGACCCCGTACTCGTGCGGCGGCAGATCGGGATGGTCTTCCAACGGCCCAACCCCTTTCCGACGATGTCGATCCGCGACAACGTTCTCGCGGGCGTCAAACTCAACGACCGCCGCATCTCGAGGTCCGACGCCGACGCGCTCGTCGAAGGGTCGCTGCGGGGTGCGAACCTCTGGAACGAGGTGAAGGGCCGCCTCGACAAGCCCGGGTCGAGCCTGTCAGGGGGGCAGCAGCAGCGGTTGTGCATCGCTCGCGCGATCGCGGTGAAGCCCGACGTCATCCTCATGGACGAACCGTGCTCGGCGCTCGACCCGATCTCGACCCTCGCGATCGAAGACCTCATCGAGGACCTCAAGCGGGACTACACGATCGTCATCGTGACCCACAACATGCAGCAGGCATCCCGCGTGAGCGACCGCACCGGGTTCTTCAACATCGCGGGTGCCGGCAAGCCGGGAACCCTCATCGAGTACGACGACACGACGACGATCTTCAGCAAGCCGAGCGTGCAAGCGACCGAGGACTACGTCTCGGGCAAGTTCGGCTGACCGACGCGCGGGGGCCGTATCCGGGGCGGGCACCGGGGATGCCAGGCCGCAGAAACGCCTCTCGGCGCAAGGCCGCTCGAAGCGGCGAATATTGGAGCCCGGGGTTTACTGCGGCCCGGCCGGGACAGTCTAGCTCGGGCTATTCGAGAGCGCCGTCACGGGCGAGCCGCGCGCATGCCGCGAGTTCCTCCGCCGTCGTGATCAGCCGCAAGGCACGGGTCGTGAGCTCGGATGCGCGTGCCGGGCTCGCGGCATCCTGGTCGTCGGCGACGCTCGACGCGCCTGCGGCGGTCACCCGGCAGAACGCCGCCGCGCGATCGAGCGCGAGGGCGAAGTCGCCGTCGAACACCCCCCGCAGGATGCGATCGGCGAGGTCGGTGACCTCGTGCGGACCGGCGGGGGTCGGCGCGCCCGCGATGAGCGGGTCGATCGTCGGCAGAACCTCGGTGCCACGCTGGAAGAGCAGGCTCACCCCCGCGGGGTCGTGATGGATGAGCAGCCGGACGAGGTACAGCCGCCACAGCGCTCCGGGAAGGGTGCGAGGTCCGGAGCGGGCCCAGAGCTCGGCGAGAGCATCCACGCCGTGCTCATCGGTGTAATGCACGAGCCGATCGACGACGTCGGCATCACCCGCGTTGCGTGCGCGCGCGAGCAACTCGCGGGCACTCTCGTGGGCGACGCGCATCACGCGCGCCGGGTCGTCACCGCCCTCGAGGGCGTCGAACTTCGACCCGCTGAACAATGTCGGCTTGTGGAACTCGTCGGACATCACTCCACGCTACGCGGAGTCGGGTTCTTCGAGCAGCCCCACCGGGCTCACGCCGAGCCGTTCGGCGAGACGCTCGAGCGAACGGAGGGTGAGGTTGCGCTCCCCGCGCTCGACGCCGCCCATATAGGTGCGGTGCACACCGATCTCAGCGGCGAGATCTTCCTGGCTGAGGCCGCGCGCTCGGCGCAGACGACGGATGTTGCGGCCAACGGTCCGTTGCAACTCACCTTCCACATCTCGTAAGGTTCCCTGCCGCTACTTGAAAGTCTACATACTCATGAGTAGCATTCGAGTGATTGCCGACGTTTTCCCGCGGCAGGAAGATCCCCCGGGCTCCGGAGGCGGTGCTCCCAGACTGATCCGCGCCGTCTCCGGGTGTCCTCCCCAACCCTCCCAACTGCCGTGGTTCCCCCAACTGGGGACGAGTGTCCGACATCTCCTCTACCGTGCGAAACGTCGGATCGAGATCGCGAGGACCATGACCAAATGCCCGCAGTGGTGCGTCGCCGACCACGACGCCGAAGACGAGCCCGGTCACGTGCTGCACCGAGGAACGACGCACACCGTCGCCGTCGTGCTCGAAGGTCGCGGCACCGACGGACCGCAGGCCGGCGAACTGCTCGTCGAGATCTCGCGCCGCCACGATGAAGCGGCCATCTGGGTCTACCTCGGCGATGGATGGAGCGGCTTCTCGCTCTCGCTCGAGTCGGCGAGCCGACTCGAGGAGGCGTTGAGCTCGACCCTCCGCGCCGCCGGTACGCTAGACCCGACGGGCCTGTAGCTCAGCTGGCAGAGCATCGGACTTTTAATCCGCGGGTCGTGGGTTCGAGCCCCACCGGGCCCACCCTTCTTCGCCAACGCCGAGTGAGACAGGTACAAGGTCCCACGGGTTCCGGACTACCCGAGTCGGGCCCCGAAGAGCAGCCCGAGCAGGTAGGTGACCGCTGCCGCGCCCAGGCCGATGGCGAGCTGGCGCATCGCCCGCTGCAGCAGGGAGCCCCCCGAGAGCAGTCCGACGATCGCGCCCGTGGCGAGCAAGACGAGCCCGACCGCGGTCGCGGCGGTCACGACCGCGACGAACCCTTGTGCCCCGACGAGGTAGGGGATGACGGGGATGATGGCGCCCGAAGCGAAGAACAGAAAACTCGAGATAGCCGCCGTCCAGGCCGACCCGATCCCCTCATGATCGTCGGCCGGAACCGCCGCATGGCTGCCGGCGTCGTCGAGGTAAAGGGCGCCGAGCACATCGCGTGCATGACGTTCGGCCTCGTCGGGGTCCATCCCGCGCGCCCGGTAAACGAGGGCCAGTTCGTTGGCACCGACATCGAGTGCGGGCAGAGCGCGCTGCGACTCCGGGTCGGGACGGGATGCCGCGAGCACCTCCCGCTGCGACCGCACCGAGACGTACTCCCCCGCCCCCATCGACAGTGATCCGGCAAGCAGTCCCGCCACCCCGGTCACGAGCACCGTCTGCGGCGGAAGCCCGGTGGCCCCCACCCCGAGCACGAGGGCGAGGTTGGAAACCAGGCCGTCGTTGATACCGAAGACGGCCGCGCGCAAGCTCCCGGCCAGCCGACGGCGACCGCGCGCGGCGAGCCCGCGCAACACCTCGCCGTGGATGCGCTCGTCAGCCGCCATCGCATCCGTCGCATCCGCGTCGTCGGCGTACGGCGAGCGTCCCTCAGCGCGTTGCGCGAGAGCCAGTACGAAGAGCGACCCGAAGCGGCGAGCGAACACGATGAGCAGCCGGCTTCCCCAGCTCGGCCGACCCGGGCCGCCGTTGTCGTCGCCGAGCAGCCCGCGCCAATGGGCTTCGTGGCGCTGCTCCGCGTCGGCGAGGCCGAGAAGAATGTCACGCTCCTCGCCCGTGTAGCGATCGGCGAGCTCGCGGTAGAGCGCCGCTTCGGCCCGCTCGTCGGCGAGGTAGCGGCGCCAGCGCCGGATGCGGACCCGCTCCTCGCCGCCGATCATCAGACCATCCCGATGGTTCCTGTGGCTCCCGGCGTGTAACGCAAGCCCCATGAGCCCTCCGAGGTGGCCCCCGGCTCGAGCCAGATGAGACCCTGACCGGAGTTGAGTGCGTCGGGGGGAGCCGTCATCGGTTCGAGAGCGATGGCCCGGCCGGTGCCGCCGCGGCGAGGGAACTCCGGCGTCGTGAAGACCTGAACGAATCCCCAGTCGACGTCTTGCACGAGTTCGACGGTCGCGCCGTCGGGGGCGGTGAGCCAGGCGCTCGCCCCGTCTCGGTGAGTCACCCCGCCGAACGCCGTGTCGTAGTCGAAGTCGCCGACCCGGACCCCCGCACGGGCGTCGAACCGGGTCCCGTCGACCGGCAGTTCGGCGACAGCGTTGAGGCGATCATCGACGTCGAAGTAGCTGGCGGCGGCGATCGTGAGCACGAGGTCATCCACGGGTGCGTCTCCGACCCGCAGAAACGGATGGGCGCCGACCGCGTACGGCGCGCGACGGTCACCGAGGTTGGCGACGCCATGAGTGACGGTGAGGCCGTCGGCACGCACCTCGTAGCGCACCCAGGTGTCGAGCAGGAACGGCCAGCCGTGCTGCGGCGCGATGAGTGCACCCAGCGTCACCGCGTCATCCGAGTGCTCGCGCACGGCGTAGTCGGTGGAGCGCAACAGCCCGTGCAGGGCGTTGCCCCGGCTCCGTTCGGTGAGATCGAGCTCGTGCGCGGTGCCGTCGAGACTCCACCGGCCATCGCGCACACGGTTCGGCCACGGAGCGAGCACGATCCCGCAGCCGAACGGCGGCGCACCGGTGCCGTCGACGGTTTCGGTGATCGCGACACCTCCGACGCTGGCCGACCGCAGCACCGCGGCCACGGTGCCGACCTCGGCTCGCGCGCCATCCGCTTCGATGACGAGGTGCTGTCCTGCGGCGTCGATGTCACTCACGACGCACAGCCTAAGCCGCTACGACGAGGCGGGTCGCCGACGTCACCTCGACCGTGTCCGCGGCCGGTCCCGCCGTGACGACGGTGCCGAAGGCGGCGAGGGGCGCGACCGCACTCAGGTCGCTCCGGCCGAACTTGGAGGCGTCGGCGACGAGCACGCGCGCCGACGAGGATGCGATCATCTGCCGCTTCACCGCCGCCTCCGGGAGGTTCACGTTGGTCACCTGGCCGTCGGCGACGCCCGAGCAGCCGAGGATGGCGAGGTCGGCGTGCAGACCCCGAATCGTTTCGATCGCGAGGGCATCGACGAGGGAGTGCTGGAGAGGCCGAAGGGTGCCGGCCGTGACGACGACCGTGAATCGGGGAATGGCGGCTTCGAGGGTCAGGGCGATCGAGAGGCCGTTGGTGATGACGACGACATCGCTCAGATCGGTGCGGGCGACGAGTGCCGTCGCGACGGCATGCGTCGTCGACCCGACGTCGAGCATCAGGCTCGAGCCGCTCGAGACGAGTGCGGCCGCCGCAACGCCGATCGAACGCTTGAGTCCCGCGTCGCGCGCCGCTGCCGCTTCGACGGGGGATTCGCGCACCGATCCGGCGGCGACCGCGCCGCCGTGCACCCGCCGTGCGACTCCCCGCGCAGCAAGCACGGTGAGGTCGGCACGGAGCGTCACTTCGCTCACCCCGAGCCGTGTGCTCGCGTCGGCGACCGCGACGAATCCGTGTTCCGCGAGGAGCGCGGCGAGCGCGCGGCGGCGCGACTCGGCGTCGAACGACTCCATTGCGATTCCTTTCGAAAACGAAAGAGCGACTTTCGCTATCGTAATCATCGTGTCCGGAGTCGTGAAACGCACCGCACAGCTCGCCGACGGTCGCGAGCTGTTCTACTTCGATGACGCCGATACCACCCTCGGCGCGGAACGCCGCATCGACGCCCGCACGCTCGACGCGCGCCCCGTCACCGCGACGATGCGGCAAGACGTACTCACCGGCGACTGGATCTCGATCGCCGCCGCCCGGCAGAATCGCGTCTTCCTGCCGCCCCGCGACCAGGATCCGCTCGCGCCGCAGACCGCCGCCAATCCGTCCGAGATCCCGGATGTCTACGACGTCGCGGTCTTCGAGAACCGCTCGCCGTCGTTCGGGCCGGCCCTCGAGACCGACGCCGACGACCCGCCGCTCGGCCTCGACGACCTCGCAGAGCTCGGTCTCGGACGCACCCGCACCTCCGTCGGCCGCTGCGAAGTGGTGTGTTTCAGTCCCGAGCATTCCGGGTCATTCGGTACCCAGACCGAGAGTCGCGCGCGCACCGTCATCGAAGCCTGGGCGGACCGCACGGCGGCCCTCTCGGAGCTGCCCGGGATCGAGCAGGTGTTCCCGTTCGAGAACCGCGGCGAAGAGATCGGCGTGACCCTCCCGCATCCGCACGGCCAGATCTACGCCTATCCGTACGTCACCCCGCGCACCACACGGATGCTCGACGCCGCCGACAGGCTCGGCGCGGGCATGTTCGAGGAGATCCTCGAGTTCGAACGCGCCTCCGACCGCGTCGTCCTCGCCGGCGATCACTGGACCGCCTACGTGCCGTTCGCCGCGCGGTGGCCGATCGAGGTGCACCTCGTGCCGCACCGGCACGTGCCCGACTTCGCCGCGACCGACGAGGAGCAGCGGGCCGAACTGGCGCCCCTCTACCTGCGGCTGCTGCGTGGCATCGACGCCCTCTACGGCTCCCCCACCCCCTACATCGCGGCGTGGCACCAGGCTCCCGTCAACGTGGGACGCCAAGCGGTGCGCCTGCACCTGCAACTGACCTCGCCGAGGCGTGCCGTCGACCGGCTCAAGTACCTCGCCGGCTCGGAGGCGGCGATGGGGGCGTGGATCGGCGACGTGCTACCCGAGACGGCGGCGGCGAACATCCGGAACGCGATCGAATCGGCATGAGCGACCTGCGCGACGACGTACGCACCCTGTTCACCCGCCTGACCGGGCGGGCGCCCGACGGCCTGTGGTCGGCGCCGGGACGCGTGAACCTCATCGGCGAGCACACCGACTACAACGACGGATTCGTCCTTCCCTTCGCGATCGATCGGCGCACGATCGTCGCAGCCGGCGCGCGCGACGACGCCGTCATCCGCGTCGCGAGCACGTTCTCGGACGACGCCGTCGAGATCCCGCTGGCCGACCTCGACGGCGCCCGGGGCCGCGCCGGATGGGCCGACTACCCGCTCGGGGTCGCCTGGGCGCTCCGGCGCTCCGGTGCCGACCTCGATGCGATACCCGGCGTCGACCTCGCGATCGACTCGAACGTGCCGGTCGGCGCGGGGCTGTCATCGTCGGCGGCGATCGAATGCGCCGTCGCCCTCGCGCTCGACGACCTGTGGCGTCTCCGGACGTCGCGCCCCGACCTCGCGCGAATCGGGCAGATCGCCGAGAACGACTTCGTCGGTGCCCCCACCGGCATCATGGACCAGTCGGCATCTCTTCTCGCGCAGGCCGACGCCGCCGTGTTTCTCGATTGCCGGAGCCTCGACGCCGAGATCGTGCCGCTCGGATTCGATGACGCGGGCCTGACTCTCCTCGTGATCGACACCCGGGTATCGCACTCCCACGCGACCGGCGGCTACGCCGAACGCCGCGCGTCGTGCGAGGCCGGGGCCGCCGCGCTCGGCGTCGCGACCCTCCGCGACCTGACCGTCGGCGACCTCCCCCGGGCGCGCGACGTGCTCGACGACGTCACTTTCCGACGCGTGCGACACGTCGTCACCGAGAATCAGCGCGTGCTGGATGTCGTGCGCACGCTGCGCACCGACGGCCCGGGGGCGATCGGCGACCTCCTCGACGCCTCGCACGCGTCGATGCGCGACGACTTCGAGATCTCGGTGGCCGAACTCGACCTCGCGGTCGAGACGGCGCGAGAGCACGGCGCCCTCGGGGCCCGCATGACCGGGGGAGGTTTCGGCGGGGCTGCGATCGCCCTCGCTCCCCTCGATGTCGTCTCCCGCATCCAGGTCGCGGTCGACGGTGCGTTCGCCGAGCACGGCTTCACCGCCCCCGAGGTCTTCCCCGTTCGCCCCTCGAGCGGCGCCACCCGCGACGCCTGACGAGGCTATTTGCCCAACTTTGGGGTCTCCCTCGCGGGAATAACCCCAAAGTTGGGCAAATAGCCGTGGTTCGTCAGGCGGAGTGACGCTCCGCGGCGTCGACGACGTTGGAGAGCAACAGGGCGCGGGTCATCGGGCCCACCCCGCCGGGGTTGGGCGAGAGCCAGCCCGCGACCTCCGCGACCGCCGGGTCGACGTCGCCGTGCAGGCGCGCCTTGCCCGATTCGGTCATGCCGACACGAGTGACCCCGACATCCAGCACGGCGGCGCCGGGCTTGATCCACTCGGCCTTGACGAAATGCGGCACCCCGATCGCGGCGACGACGATGTCGGCTCGACGCACCTCTGCCGGAAGGTCGACGGTGCGGGAATGGGTGAGCGTCACGGTCGCGTCGATGCCCTTGCGCGTGAACACGAGCCCGAGCGGGCGACCGACGGTGAGCCCGCGACCGACGATGACGACGTGCTTGCCGGCGATCGGCACGTCGTGGCGGCGCAACAACTCGACGACGCCCGCGGGCGTGCACGGCAGCGGGGAGTGCAGGTCGCCCTCGACCCCCAGCACAAGCCGCCCGAGGTTCGTCGGGTGCAGGCCGTCGGCATCCTTGTCGGGGTCGATGAGCTCGAGGATGGGGTTCTCGTCGATGCCTTTCGGCAGGGGCAACTGCACGATGTAGCCCGTCACCGACGGGTCGGCGTTGAGCCCAGCGACCGCCGAGCGCACCTCCGCCTCGGATGCCGTGGCCGGCAGCTCGACCGGGATCGAACGGATGCCGACCTCGGCGCAGTCACGATGCTTGCTCGAGACGTAGGAGATGGATCCCGGGTCTTCGCCGACGAGCAGCGTACCGAGGCCCGGGACGAACCCGCGGGCGGCGAGCGCCTCGATGCGTTCTCGCAGTTCGTTCTTGATGGCGGTCGCGGTCGCAACGCCGTCGAGTGTGATGGCGCTCATTCTTGCCAGCTCCCGGGGCTCGTCAGGCCGGGGTAGAGCGGAAACGTCGAGGCGAGGGCGTGGACGCGTGCGCGCAGAGCCGGCAGGTCAGGGTCGGCTTTCAGACTAGCGGCGATGATCTCCGCGACGTCGCCGAACTCGGCATCCCGGAAGCCGCGGGTCGCGAGGGCCGGCGTTCCGAGGCGGATCCCCGATGTCACCATCGGCGGCCGAGGATCGTTCGGCACCGAGTTCTTGTTGACGGTGATGCCGACCTCGTGCAGCAGGTTCTCGGCATCCTGACCGGTGAGCGCCGAGTTGCGCAAGTCGACGAGCACGAGGTGCACGTCGGTGCCCCCCGAGAGCACCGACACCCCGGCCGCCGCGACGTCGGCCCGGGTGAGCCGCTCGGCGATGATCGCCGCGCCACTCAGGGTCGCCTTCTGCCGCTCCACGAATTCGGGTTCCATCGCGAGCTTGAACGCCGTCGCCTTCGCCGCGATGACGTGCATGAGCGGGCCGCCCTGCTGCCCGGGGAACACGTTGGAGTTCATCCGCTTCGCGATGTCGGGATCGTTGGTGAGGATGAAGCCCGACCGCGGTCCGCCGATCGTCTTGTGCACGGTCGACGAGACGATGTGGGCGTGCGGCATCGGATTCGGGTGCAGACCGGCCGCGACGAGTCCGGCGAAGTGCGCCATGTCGACCCAGAGTTTGGCCCCGACCTCGTCGGCGATGGCCCGGAACGCGGCGAAGTCGAGTTGCCGCGGGTAGGCCGACCACCCGGCGATGATGACCTTCGGCTTCACCTCGAGCGCGCGCTCGCGCACGACATCCATGTCGATGCGCATCGTGGCGAGGTCGAGGCCGTACGCGTGCGCCTCGTACAACTTGCCCGAGAAGTTCAAGCGCATTCCGTGGGTGAGGTGGCCGCCTTGCGCGAGCTCCAGACCGAGGATGCGGTCGCCGGGTTCGGCGATCGTCGAGAGCACCGCGACATTCGCCGACGCACCGGAATGAGGCTGCACGTTCGCGAACGCCGCCCCGAACAGTTTCTTCGCGCGCTCGATCGCAAGCGTCTCGACGACGTCGGCGAACTCGCAGCCGCCGTAGTAGCGCTTGCCCGGGTACCCTTCCGCGTATTTGTTGGTGAGCACCGAGCCTTGCGCTTCGAGTACGGCGCGCGGCACGAAATTCTCGCTCGCGATCATCTCAAGGGTCGAGCGCTGACGGTTCAGCTCGGCCTCGAGAGCGGCGGCGATCTCGGGGTCGACTTCCGAGAGCGGTGCGGTGAACGATGACGACATCCTGGCTCCTCACGACGCAGCGGGTCTGCGGCGGCCCAGGCGTACGGCCGCGCTCCTCAAGCTGCGTCGCTCCCCGATGGTGCCCCATCCGAACGCCAGTCGCGACCGCCCCAGTGTACCGTGCCGCCGAGTGCGCACGGCCTGCCCGGCCTACCCGGCGTGAGCGTCCGCCGGGTGCGCGGCGGTGCGGGCGCGGTCGGTCACGAGCACCCAGAGCACGCCGGAGGCGACGACGGCCGCCGCGACGAAGGGAACGACGACGATCCCGAACTCGTCGAGCACGACACCGCCGAACAGCGCCCCGAGGCCGATCGCGCTGTTGAAGGCCGTCGTCACGATCGCCCCGGTGAGATCTCGGATTCGAGCTGAGGCGGCGTGCAACGCCCTCGCCTGAAACAGCGCGGGGAGCCCGCCGAAGGATGCGCTCCACAGCATGAGGAGCACGATGGTCGGCGCGAGCCCCCGTCCGGCCAGGGCGGCCAACAGGATGGATGCCGTGAGCGCGACGATCATGACGTTGAGCGTCAGCCGCGGGAATCGGTCACCGAATGCTCCAGCGGCGAACAGCCCGAGCGCTCCCGCGAGCCCGTAGAAGAGCAGCAGGAGACTCACATGGTCGTCGGCGATCCCGCTCACCGCGATCGACCAGGGGGCGATGTAGGTGTAAAAGAGGTTGTGGCCGGTCGCGACGAGCAGCACGGTGACGGCGACGATCGCGACGGCGATGATCGACCGGTCCCGTTTCGGGGCGATGATCGAGCCGGTGTCGGTCGTCGTCACGTGGCGCTTGGGCACGCGGTGGTCGACGGCGGGAAGCGACACGACGGTCAGCACGGCGAAGACGACGACGAGGACAGCCATCGCGACGAACGCCCAACGCCAGCCGACGACGTGTCCGAGAGCCGCCGTGAACGGCACCCCCAGCATGAACGCGAGCGCCCCGCCTCCCGTCGTCACGGAGATCGCGCGCGCGAGCTGCCTCGGCGCGACGAGCAGCGACACGTACGGCCCCACGACCGCCCAGAACAGGCCGTGCGCGAACCCGCCGAGCACGCGTGCCGCGGCGAGCGTCTCGTAGTTCGGCGCGGCCGCGGCGAGCAGGTTCGAAAGCGCGAAGATCCCCAGCAACGCGACGAGAAGCCCCTTGCGCGAGAACCGGCGGGTGAGCACGGTGAGCGGTGCCGCCGTGACCACCACGGTGAACGCGAAAACGGCGACGAGCAGGCCGACGCGCGATTCGGAGACGCCGAGGTCGGCCGAGATGTCGGGCAGCAGACCGGTGGGCAGGAACTCGCTCGAGACGGAGACGAAGATCGCCCCGGCGAGTACGAGTAACGGGAACAGCGGGAATCGGTCGCCGGATGGGGCGGACATGGATTCGTGACTTTCGAACGGAGTGGGCTCGTGACGCCGGCCGCGGGAGCACGAAGGATGCCGCGCTCGCCGTTCACGATACCTCTTTGGTGACACGTCCAGGAGATTCAAAGCATCG